>JAEZAY010000208.1 GCA_023427575.1 Bacteroidota bacterium
AGATGTCCCTACGGGACATAATGCAGGTTAAGATCTGAAATCCTCATCGATCTGAAACTGAGGCACCCATACCTTCTGCACATTTTAGGAAAACATAATGTTATAATTTTCCGGGTCCGAAGTTATCAAGGCGCATTTTACACTGGAACAGTTTATAAATCCTGTTTTTCATGTCTCCGTATGCATGAAAACTTTGTAAAACATCCCTTCCTGGCATGTTCCGGCAACCCTGTTCCGTTCAAAACAAAAGCTGCTGAAACAATTCTTTCTATTGTAATTATGTATAAAGAATCCGGGATTTTTAAAACCCTAACGCTTACCGGATCTTCCAGTTTTAACTGCTATTGAGATCTTCGCCAGCATCATTCAACCAATAACCAAAGGTTCACCTGAGACCGGAATCCTTGAAAACGGGCATTCCATTGTAAACAATAAAACCTTTGAGTTATGACAGCCAAATTTTTTTGCATCAACACGGTATTCGTTTTTATTTTTATTGCTTCAGCGCAAGCTCAGGGAAATTCCCTAAAAGATTTTTCCGCCCTGGACCCCGGCCACTACTCCGGGGAAGTGGAAACGATGGAATGGAAGGGAATGAATCTTTCAGCTCTCCGCAATGTTAATGTAAGAATTCACCGGGATATGCTTCGACGGTATAAAAAAGCCTCCGGCATAATGGTGTCTGAAGGCAGCCGCCATACATTTGTGTACTGTACAATCGATGATGTTAATACCCGGATCGATTATACAAAAAAAGGCGCCTGGCTGCATACCTATCGTTATCTGCCGGAACCGAAATTGCCCCAGGCGCTTGTAAATCGGGTATTAAAAACGCATCCCTGCTCCACCATCGTAAACGCGGTGCAGATAACAACCATGAATGAAAAGGTATTGTTGGTGAACCTGGAAAATGGAGCCCGGCGACAAATCATTCTTCTGAAAGAGGATGATTTATATGGGTTTTAGCCAAAGTTGTCTTCCAAACCCTGGCGGATCTATTTCGAATTACCTACCCGCGAAGCCAGCATGGCGGTTCCTAATCCAAGTATTCCAACAAAAGCAAAAGAAATCCTCAGACTGGAAAGCTCCGCGATAAAACCAATCAGCGGCGGGCCCAGCAGAAAACCCGAAAAACCAATGGTAGAAACAGCGGCCAGTGCCACACTGGTTGGCATGGCCCTGGATTTACCTGCAAGTCCATAAACGATCGGAACAACCGAAGAAACACCAAAACCAACCAGTAAAAACCCAAAAGTAGCAGCAGCAAGATATGGAAACAGCACTGCAATAAACAAACCGGTCGCTATAACGGTGCCGCTTAGCTGCAGCATCCTTTGAACGCTGAATCGAACTACCAGCCAGTCGCCTACAAACCTGCCAATAGCCATGGTAGCGGTAAATGCCAGATAACCAATAGTGATCATGGATACGGGCGCTTTTACTTCCTTCTGAAAATAAACTCCACTCCAGTCGGCCATGGCTCCCTCTGCCAGCAGGCAGCAAAATGCAATAACTCCCAGCAGCATCAGCGATCGCGGCGGTTTTACAAACAAAGGTGTTGAGCCGGCACCACCCGGATCTTCCTGTGAGATGTTTTTATAAAACAAGGCAATCAGCAAACCCGAAAAAAGACAAATCAGCAAAAAATGCATAAATACTGAAGCTCCCGCAGCAATAAATGCGGTTCCTGCCAAAGCTCCCGTAAAGCCACCAACACTCCACATACCATGAAAGGATGCCATGATCGATCGTCCATATGCTGCTTCCACATTCACTGCCTGCGTGTTCATTGAAATATTCATCATGTTGGAAAAAAGGCCAAAGAAAAACAGACCTGCTCCAAGAAGCCAAACCGATCCGGAAAGCGCCAGTATTAGTAAGGATGCCGGGTAAAGAATGGCGGAAGCTATCAACAGCTTGCGGCTTCCAAGTTTTGCGACCAGCCAGCCTGAAATAGGCAAGCTGGTTAATAATCCCACGGGTAACGCAAAAAGCAAGGAACCCAAAGCCGCATCGCTGAGCTGAAGCCTAAGCTTGATATCGGGAATCCGGCTTGCCCAGGTGGCGAAGGTTAAACCAGCGACAAAGAAAAAAAGACTGATTGCTATCCGGTTTAAACGTGCGGCCGGTTCTGCATTTATTTTAAAAGCCAGGCTCATGGTAAATATTAAAAATGATTGTAAACCGATTCGTTTCAGTTGATAGAATAATCCGTTTTGGGAGCATTGGTACGGACCAAAACCGATTCATTAAAACCAGGTTGCGCATCCATCAGTGCTGAACTGATTACAAAATCCGCACTCAGTTTGTTGGTTGCTATCACCAGGTTGTTTTTACCGGCAATCATGTGAAGGGATTTAATTTCGCCTTCCGCTATGAACGCATCAAACGGATTGCAAAAGAATACAATCAGGTCTATCTCACCCGCTGAAATCATTTTTGCCAGTTGGGAATAACCGCCGTTGCGTGAACCCTCCAGTTTTGTTACCGAACTGTTTGCGGTTCCTTCCAGGATACGGCCAATCTCTGCCGTGGAAACCAGGCGATGTTTACTTAAAGTGGCGCGGTTAAAATAAGCCCAGTTAATCAAATCGGTTTTGTATTCCTCCTGGGCAACAACCGCAATTCTTTTTTGAAGATTCATTTTTTTATGTGTGATCATAGTTTTCTTTTTATTTATTAGCACCCTGTGATGCCGATATTGGATTCATTCTAATTCTCCACTGGTCTTTATGACCCGCTTTTTAAAGGCAATAAATCGTTTGAAACATATGGCAGAAAACAGAAAGGAAGCCGATGAAGAACAAATGCAAAATTACCAATTCTGTTTAATCGTTTAAACAAAAAATAGACCAACTAGGTATTTACGCTGATTTTAAAAAGTTAAACTCACTGATATATATTGATTGTCAACCTGTAACGATTGGTTTATATCAGTAGAAGACTGGCATAATGGCGGGTTAAACGGACGTTTTCAAAAAAGGCGGTCTTCAATGAACTCAAACGCGGGTAAAAAAGCCGCCATTTTTATATGCTTATATTTGGCCGGTGTTCAACTTTTTAAATATCGGGAACGAAAAGGATGAAAAGGACCTCTTTGAAAGATATTGCTCGAAAGCTCGGTGTTTCTACAACACTTGTTTCCTATGTGCTAAACAATAAGAAGCTGAGCCGGATCAGCCATGAAATCGCCACCAAAATTCGTGAAACGGCCAAAGAGTTAAACTATCGTCCCAACCAGATCGCCAAAAGTTTAAAAACGAATAAAACCGATACCATCGGATTGATTGTATCAAATATTTCCAACCCCTTCAGTTCTAACATGGCGCGGCTGATCGAAGACGAAGCCAAAAAAAGCAATTACACCGTATTATTTGGAAGTTCGGATGAAAGCGTGCTGAAGTTTGGAAATCTGATCAATATTTTTTTAAACCGGCAGGTCGACGGATTTATAATAGCACCTCCCGAAAATGCCGAGTCTCAGCTGGAACTATTGCAGAAAAATGAAATTCCTTTTGTGTTGATCGACCGGTATTTTTCAAGCCCTGAAACAAATTATATCGTGCTTGATAATTTCCTGGGTTCGCAAATGGCGGTGAATCATGTGCTGGAAGGGGGAAGAAAAAAAATTGGCCTTATTACTTATAAAAGCTCCCTGCTTCATCTGCTCGACCGGAAAGCAGGATATAAAGCCTTGATGGAAACTCATAATCTTCCCATCCACGAACAATGGATCAAAGAACTGAACCTGCATGTTACCAGCACTGAAGTGGAAAATGCCATCAATGAATTATTGACTGGACCAGAGCCGGTAGAAGCAATCCTTTTTTCATCCAATACTCTGGCAAGCCTGGGCCTGGATTACATTAACCAACTTAATATTAAAGTTCCTTCCGATCTGGCGGTCATTTCCTTTGATGAGGTGGAAGGATCTAATCTTTTTTATGCACCGCTCACCTATATCAAACAACCGCTTCGGGAAATGGGTCAGGCAGCAACACAGGTTTTGCTGAAGTTGATGGAAGATAAACAAGAATTGACCAGGATGCATTTTGAACCCGAACTTGTGATTCGGAAATCAACCGCGCCCCGGGCAGCCGCGATGACTGATTAGTTCATTTTATTTTTGTTATAAAATGAACAAGGGGCTAATTCAACTCAAAAATATTTCTGAACGGCAAAACCAAAAGTGAGCAGGAAATTTTCGCGGTTCGTCTGATTCAGTTTATTATAATTGAGAGCCGTAGTAAAACTCAGCCATTCCAACAATTTAATTGAAAGAGAACCTGCGGATTTTAAAATATAATCTTCCGAATCGGAAAAGGATGGCTGCCAGAAGCTGGTTGATTCCAGCGTGATCTTTTTCAGAAACAGAAAACGGAATTTCAAACGCATGGAATTCCGGATCGTTTCATACTGGTTCACCGAGGTATCGCTTAGCTTCAATTCGCTGGTTTCGTACAAAACCCCATTGCTTAAATTCAGATAGGCCGATTC
>JAEZAY010000219.1 GCA_023427575.1 Bacteroidota bacterium
ATAATATTCTCCACCATATAATGCCCCCGGTTTTCGGATAGGAAAAGCGCAAAGCCCGCCAGGTATCGGTTGGGCAGGGGTTTGCGGTAGACATTTTCGAGAATTTCCGCCTTATTGGTACTGTAGGCGGCATCGAATTTATAGCGCAGATCCTCATCAAAAGTATCGTACAGATAATACTGGATAACCTTCTTTCCCAGGTAGGCGCCGCTGCCTTCATCGCCGAGGATGAAACCAAGACCCGGACTATTCTTCACTATCTTTTTACCATCAAAATAGCAGGAATTACTGCCGGTTCCAAGAATACAGGATATGCCTTTATTATTGCCGAACAGGGAACGGGCCGCCCCCATCAGATCGTGGGTTACCAAAAGTTTTGCTTTCGGGAAAATGGCCCGGATCGCTTTTTTCACCAGCGCCGCATTCTCCGGAGCCGCGCAGCCGGTACCATAATAATATACCTCTTCGATTTCGGTATTTTTGAACTGAGTGATCAGTTCATTGCGCAAGACGGATTCGATCTGGGTGGCATTCAGGAAATAAGGACTAATACCCTGCGTGGTGATGGTCTTTTTTGAGCGGGGTTTAATCAGGCACCATTCACATTTGGTAGAGCCGCTGTCTGCTATTAAAATTGCCATAGTTTGTTCTTTCGGTAATAAATTTCGGGTTAGGGTACGAATTGAAGCGGTGAAGTTCGGAATTGGAAATTAATTATGAACTTCGCCCTCAATTTTACGTAAATAATTCTGGCTCATCAATGAAAAAAATACAGATCTGGCTACCCCTGCTTTTTGCTATTGTGATGATTGTGGGTATGCGGATCGGATACCGCCTTCGCGAAAACATTCCTTCTACACAGGGTTTGTTCAGTACGGGAAAACGAAGTTCTTTACAGGAAGTGCTCGACCTGGTTAAAACCCGCTATGTTGACCCGGTGAACACCGATACGATTCTGGATGATGCTGTGGAGGCCATGTTATCACACCTTGATCCTCATTCCGTATACATTCCCGTTACACATCTGCGAAGCGTAACGGAAGATCTGCAGGGTAATTTTGAAGGGATTGGAGTGGAATTCCAGATAATTAAAGATACCGTTCACGTGGTAAGCATCATTCCCGGCGGCCCCAGTGAAAAAGCGGGCCTGTTGGTGGGCGATCGTTTTATAAGGGTGGAAGATTCCCTGGTAGCCGGCAATAAGATCAATTCGGAAAAGATCCGGAACCTGCTTCGCGGTAGCCGGGGCAGTAAGGTAACCGTTACAATAGAAAGAGATAATAAACAGCAAAAAACAACTATTACCCGCGGCACCATTCCCCTTTATTCGGTAGACGCGGCCTACATGATCGACTCCAGCACTGGCTATATTCACCTGAATAAATTTTCGAGTACCAGTTACGAAGAATTTATGCAGGCGCTCGAGAACCTGAAAGAGCAGGGTTTGAAAGATCTGATCTTTGATCTTCGGGATAATGGCGGCGGCATATTGGGCGAAGCCGTTGATATTGTGGATGAATTTCTGGACGGCGATAAGCTGATTGTTTTTACCGATGGCGCCAAACAGGAAAAGGTGGAATACCGATGCAAAAGGCCCGGCATCTTTGAAGAAGGAAAACTGATGATCCTGCTCAACGAAAGTTCGGCATCGGCTTCAGAAGTGGTTGCCGGAGCTGTGCAGGATTGGGATCGCGGAACGGTTATTGGCCGCAGAAGCTTTGGGAAAGGGCTGGTTCAGGAACAGTATGCTTTATCGGATGGATCTGCATTGCGCCTGACGGTTGCCCGCTATTATACCCCCACGGGAAGAAGCATTCAAAAACCATATTCCGCCGGAAGAACTGCCTATAACGATGAACTGATGGAACGTTTTCACAATGGCGAAATGGTCCATCCCGATACCACGGCCATGATTAAGGGCGAAGCCTTTAAAACCAAGGGAGGCCGGGTGGTTTATGGTGGCGGCGGAATTTCTCCGGATGTTTTCGTACCCGCCGATACCTCCCTGTTTACGGTAGACGTATCGCCCCTGTTTTATGATCAGGCTTTCGGAAAGTTTATCTACCAGTATTATATCGACCAAAAATCGTACTTCAGCCAGTTTAAAAACGCTTTCGATTATGCGGATCGTTTTACCGATCTGGATCCTGCTTATAAAGCCCTGCTCCGTTATATGGATCAGAACAGCATAAAAATTCCTCAACTGCCCGCGAAAGACCAGGAAGAAATCAAAAAGCGCATCAAAACCTGGCTTGCCCGCCAGATCTTCCGGATGCCGGGTTATTATGAAGTAAATAACCATTACGATCAAACCGTTAAAAAAGCCCTGGAAGAGGTTCGGAAATAAAAATAAGCCTGATCTGAAGCGTTCATATTGGCATCCTAAACCTGCCGGGGAATTGATCTGCTCCTCCTGGATTAGCATGCGGATGCCTTATTCTAATACCGGAACCTTTTCACTCCGCCCTTCTGCTCCCACAGCTGGTTATTTCGGAAACCATTGCTAATGGTGTAACCTTTTTTCAAAGTCTGTGGTCATAGTATTCATAACAGCATTATTTAAAAAGATTTTCTGAAAAAGCTGTAACCCGGGTTAAAAAGAAGTAGTCAGATAGTTAAACAAACAAAAAACCTTAAACTCTATAAAATTTAAAGTTATGAACGGCGAACAAGTATTGGTACCCATTGTAATGTTTGCAGGCGGATTTGCAATGGTTTTTGGAATAGTGTACCTCAAAACGCGCGAAAACCTGGCCATGATCGAAAAAGGGATGAACCCAAAGCAGCAGGCACATCGTCCCGCGCCCTATAAAAACCTGAAATGGGGTCTCCTGTTAATGGGAGCCGGGCTTGGATTATTGCTGGCTTATTTCCTTGACGAGTTTTTATTAAGAAACAACGACAACGAGGCCGTGTATTTCGCACTGATCGGGATTGGCGGTGGCGCCGGCCTTATCAGTTCTTATAAAGTGGAAAAGAAGGAAGTACTCGACCGCCCTCTGGCAGATTAGAAACCCCTAAGCCCATAAACGCAATGCCACAGATCATCCCTGTGGCATTCTTTAATCGGCAGATCTCAGCAGAAAGTACCAGGTTCATAGAGAAAAAGTTATTTTAGTATTACCAAACAATGCATAGCCAGCTAACGGATACTGAGATCATCGCAAGGGTACTGCAAGGCGAGAAGCCCCTGTATGCCGAGATTGAAAAACGATACCAGAATTTCGTGTTTACCATCGCTTTGCGTTATGCCACTGCCCGGGAAGATGCCGAGGAAATTGCGCAGGATGTGTTTGTAAAAGCGTTCAGGTCTCTGGCCGATTT
>JAEZAY010000221.1 GCA_023427575.1 Bacteroidota bacterium
TTTCCGGCCATCGCTCCATAGAATTACCGGAGTACATGGGAGTGACACAACGGATGCTGAGGAAAACGGTGAAGCCGGGACCCTGATAATTTTCGCTGGGACATAATTTTTATAAAAATGACGATGCCAAATAATGCTATCTGGATAATTGACGACGACGAGGAAGATCACGATATGATCCGCGAGATTTTTGAAGAAATGAACCTGCCGCATGAGCTGGTTTTTTTCAAAGAGGCGGAAATCCTGGTGAACCATCTGGAAACGATTAGCACTTCGCCCTTTATTATTTTTTGCGATGTGAATCTTCCACGCATTAACGGATTTGAACTGCGCGAGATCCTGCTTTCACGACCGGAGCGAAGATTTCACAGCGTGCCCTTTATCTTCTGGTCAACGCAGGCCTCGGAGCAACAGATTACAAGAGCTTTCGACCTTTCCGCACATGGATTTTTCGTGAAAGAAACCCGGTTTCAGGACTGGAAAGATACCCTTATTTGCATTATCCGGTACTGGGAAAAAAGCAAGATGCCGCCGAAGCGAGATCTTTAGTCCGGGCTCATTATAGCAGGAAATAAGTTCATAAAATTTCAGCGAAGCTCCAAATTACAACTGTTCCTGTACGTTAGTAACCGGGGACCGGGCTCTTGTGCAAAGCCCGGCCGCCGTTGTGTCACTCATTTCAGGGTCCGGAATAAAGCCCGGCCGCGCTTGGGCGCTAATTTTCACTCATTTCTTTCAGCACTTCTTTTACTATGGCAGCAGCATGCTCTATTTCCTCCTTCGTGTGTACGGCACTGATATACCATAACCCGCGGCCAATAATCCGGATGCCCCTATCGTGCAGCGCTGCCGTAAACCGCGCCAGCTTTGCCTTATCATAATGAAGGGTATCTCTGTAATCATTAACCTTTTTCAAACTGGTAAATCCGGTATGAAACATGGGACCTGCGCCCTGCACCAGCAGATTCTGTCCGGTTTCGGCGGCTCCATTGCGGATCTCCTCCATCAGATGATGCCCCAGCCCGAACATCCGTTCATAGGGCTGCATTTCTTCCAGGGTTTGTATGGTAGCAAGCGCGGCCGCCACGGTGGCATTGCTCGAATTCATGGTACCGGCATGTATTACCCGGGCATCTTCCACTACGGAAAACCATTCCTGCTTTCCCGCGATTACGCTGATGGGATAACCACTGGCAAGAGCTTTCGCAAATATTGAAAGATCGGGAACTACGTTGTAATAAGACTGAGCTCCGCTAAGTCCCATCCGGAAACCGGTGATCACCTCATCCAGGATAAAAGCGATATTATATGCATCGCATAAGCGGCGGATCCCTTCCAGGAAACCATCTACCGGTAATATGCAACCGTTATTGCACATGATGGGTTCGGTGATAATGGCCGCTATTTCTCCTGCACGTTTTTCAAGAGTCTGCTCCAGCAGTGGAAGATCGTTCCAGGGAAGGATGATAAATTCATCGGCGGAATGTTCGGGCAGGCCACCCGACCATGGAAAGCAAACCGGCTCTTCACGGCTGCCCAATGCTTCGGGTGAAGGCGCCGACAAACCAAAGCTAACGTTATCAAACCAGCCATGATAATGGCCTTCAAAACGCAGGAATTTTTTCTTTCCGGTTTTGGCCCTTGCGATCCGGAAAGCCGTTTGCACGGCCGCAGAGCCATCGAGGCAAAAACGCAATTTTTCGGCCGAAGGAATCAGTTGCTGCAGCTTTTCGGCCAGCTCAATTTCACGGAGATGCTGGCCGGCAAATAACTGGCCCTGTTCGGAGTAGCTGTTCACCGCCGACAGAACCGCCGGATGTGAATGGCCCAGGATCAGCGGACCCTGGCTTAATGTAAAATCGAGGTACTCATTTTCATCCACATCATACACCCGGCTTCCTTTTCCATGCGTGTAAAACAGGGCATGCGGATAATTGTACTTTCTGAATTCAGATGAAACCCCACCGGCCATCACTTTACGAGCCCTTTCGAGAAGTGCGGCGGAGCGGGAATAATTACGTTTGTTCATGCGCGTTACTATTTAGGAAAATAAAATGGCAGGATTAATTTTTAAAAGGGATCTCCTTTTATTCAGGCTCTGAAAACGCCGGAAACACCGGCCTTTTAGTCGAATAAACGGGCGAAATAATTTTCGAGATGGTTGCGCATGGCGTTTCTGAACAGTTCGGGTGAACCGTTTTCTATTGTGTCCACCAGCCCCTTATGCGATACATACTTCTTAATGGTTACCGGCTTTTTAATCAGTTCATGCTTTTGTACAAAATCAAATACGGGCAATAGAAGCCGCTGAAACCGCTTCAGCGTTTCATTGCCGGTGATCTCATACAACTTACCGTGAAAAGCAATTTCATGTTCAATCTCAAAAGAATAGTTTTCGGTGGCCGGAGGTTCCTGCTCAACAATGGATTTCAATTCTTCAATATCTTCTCTGGTAACGCGGTTGAAAATAAAATCGGCCATTCCGATTTCAAGAACAAGCCGAATTTCAAAAATCTCTTTCAGCGTTTCCTGCGTCAGCATATAAGGATTCATGCTTTTGCCCATCATGCTGAATAAGTCCGGGCTTGTTATGACGGCGCCTTTTTTTTTCTTCGATTCAATCATGCCCATAAACCGCAATCTTGCCAATGCTTCCCGGATCACGGTGCGGCTCACACCCAGCGATTCGGCCAGGTCTGTTTCGCGGGGTATGGGATCGCCAATTTTCAGCTTGCGGCGATGGAGAAGATCCACCAGGTTTGCTTCCACTTTATCTACCAGTGAACTGTTATCTATCGCTTTCATGTTCTCCTTTATCGCTGCGTAGTCCATAATTATGTATTACTTAAAACTGTAAAATAATAGAAAAGTTAACAAAATCTGAAGGATTTCTTGGCAATGATTCTGAATTTAAAGGATTTAAACTGGAAAAAAATAATTTTTTTTCCCGATGATTAAATTCACTATTTTTAATAAGTCATACATAATAACCAAAAATTCGCTTCATGGGAAACAAAACATTTTGCCTGCGCTTACTACATGTGGTGGCTGGGTTATTCTTCTGGATTTCAGCAGATGCACAATCCAGATCAGTATCAGGAACAGTTCGTGACAACCTGGATGATATCGGTCTTCCCGGCGTTAGCGTAACTATTAAAGGAAATCAAACAGGGGCTCAAACCGATGAGAACGGAGCCTATACCATTCAGGCTTCCGCTACCGATGTACTCATCTTCAGTTATGCAGGTTATCAAACAATTGAAGAGACTGTGGGTAACCGAAGCATCATCAATGTATCACTTCAAACCGGCGATGCGAAACTCGACGAAGTGGTAGTGGTTGGGTATGGCACCCAGTCGCGGCGCAATGTAACCAGCGCCATTTCAAAACTCGACAACGACGTACTTGCCAGTGCGCCCCGGGCCAATGTTGGTTCGGCACTGCAGGGAACGGTACCGGGATTGCAGGTAATTACTCCCACCGGTCAGCCGGGTGCAACTCCTTTTATCCAGCTGCGCGGTGGAGCTTCGATTAACAGTCCGGGCGCCCCCCTCGTTGTGGTAGATGGGGTCATCCGTTCTTTTAATGATATTCCTTCCGAAGACATTGCCAGCATGGAACTGCTGAAGGATGCGGCTTCCACCGCCATCTACGGAGCAAGGGCCAACAACGGGGTTATTCTTATCACCACCAAGCAGGCGAAAAGCGGAAAAGCAACGGTTTCTTATAAATTTACCGGTGGTTACAATCGCCGCCGCCAGGGATACAACTATTTCGGCGCAAAAGACTTTATCTATTATAACCGGCTGGGCAATCTGAATGCGGGAAGAACCCTGGCCCAGGTGAACAGCTCCCGGGGTTATGGTTTGCTTCCCGATTCAGCTAACCGCGTATCTTTTGATATCCGCGTTTATGATAACGAAACGGCTCACCTGCTGACCAAAGGCTGGGATACCGTAACGGATCCCTATGGCGGCACGCTGATATTTAAAGATCATGGCGGCGAAATGGAAGACATTGTATTCCAGAACACCTATACCAAGGATCATTATGTGAATGTAACCGGTGGCAACGACCGCGGTAAATATTTTGCCAGCTTTAACTATTTTGATGAAGACGGTGTGATCGTTGGATCAAACTATAAACGATACTCGGCGAACCTGAATGGTTCTTACAAAGTAAGATCAAATGTGGAAATAAGTTCCGGCGTGGTACTTTCCACTTCTTCCCAGGTGGGTACCATTGGCGGCGAAGTAAATACACTTTACAGAAGTATGGCGATCTGGCCAACCTTTAACCCATGGATGGATTCGGCCAAAACATTGCCCAATCCCGGGAACTCTAACAGTGATGGTAACCCGCTGTACTGGCTTGGAAAACAAGACCGGCGCAACGAGGTAAACCGGATAACAGTAAACGGATCGGTGAAGTGGGATCTACTACCGGGCCTGTATGTTCGCGCTACCGGTAACGCATACCTGGTGGAAGAACTGAATCAGTCTTTCCAGCGTGCAACACAAACCTATTCGAATATTTTTTCAAATCCTCCCACATTCAGCAATACGAGCCGCCGGTCCTCTTCCGGATTTTTCCGGAATTTCCAGCAGCAGTATAATGCTATTATAAACTATTCGACCACTTTGGGCGATAAGCACGATATCGGAGCAATGCTCGGAACAGAATTCTTTGGCACCAAAGAATTCAATATGCAGGTTGTGGGTACCAATGCGCCCACCGATGATATTCCAACCGTAAATGCCGCTACTACATTTGTGGCTGGCGACAACTATACTTCCCGTTCTGAATACCGGATCATTTCTTCATTCGGACGTTTAAATTATGCCTATGACCAGCGCTACCTGTTTACAGCTGTATTCAGGCAGGATGCGGTATCCAGTCTTGCAGATGCAAACCGGAAAGGATTTTTCACGGGAATGTCGGCCGGATGGAATCTTCACAATGAGGCTTTTTATTCAAAACTTGGAATTGATAACTATATCTCCACTTTTAAGCCCCGGATCAGCTATGGTGAGAATGGAAACGTAGCCGGACTGGGCCGGTATGAAGTGCAGGGAGGTTATGGTGGTCAGGGTTTGTATAATGGTTCGGCTTCATTCCTGAATACCGCCATGATCAATACCGGCCTTCGCTGGGAAACCAGTAAAACCGTTGACGTAGGTCTGGACCTTGGCATCCTCAACAACCGGGTGACCTTCATCTTCGATTACTACAATCGTGAAACCAGCGACCTGCTGACCAACCTGGCTTTACCAAGCTATACCGGTTTTGGTTCAATCCGTACCAATCTCGGCACTTACCAGAACAAAGGATATGAAGTTGCGGTGAATGCCAATGTGCTGAACAGCCCCGAAGGCTTAAGAGTTTCACTGGGTGCAAACGCTTCATACGTTAAGAACAAAATTCTGCAACTGCCTTTTAATGGAAACGAAAACAACCGTCAGGGTGGATTACAGGTTTACAATCCTTCTACCGGCCGTGTTGAATGGGTTGGTGGTTTACAGGAAGGTGGAACTTTGGGTGATATTTATGCGTTCCAGCAGGTATCTATCTTTTCCAGCGAAGAGGAAGTTGCCCGCCTGGCCGGATCCCGCAAAGATCTGATCGCGCAGATCAGCGGACCAAATTCTACTTATGGAACCGGAAAGATCACTGCAGGCGATGTAAACTGGGCTGATATCGACCGTAATGACACCATTGATTCAAGAGATCAGGTGTATGTAGGAAATATCTTTCCAAAATGGACCGGTGGGTTTTCTGCCAATCTCGCTTATAAAGGATTTAGTTTCTACGCCCGTTTTGAATTCGCAACCGGTCATACCATCTACAATGACCTGGTAGCAAGAACACTGGGAAATTACCAGGGAACTTTCAATTATTTTGATCTGCAAAAGCAGGCATGGTCGCCAACGAACACCATTACCGATGTTCCGAAAGTGTATTATGCCGATCAGGTGGCGGCTCCCCTGGGTAAGAAAAACTATACCCGCAGTAATAATGCGAATGTGGCGCTCAACAGCAATAACTCCCGATTTTATGAAAAAGGGAATTACCTGGCAGGAAGAGAGTTCACGCTTTCGTATGATTTTCCCCGTTCAATGCTTACAAAAACAAAAGTGCTGACGCAATCACGGATATATGTAACCGCCAACAACCTTTTCTACATCACCAATTTCAGCGGCCCCGCTCCGGAGGCTCCTGTATCCAATGGCGTAGTAACCGGAATCCATGCAGGAACATACCCGATTCCGAAATCATTTATTCTGGGCGTTCAGGTAACTTTTTAAACCACCAACACTAAGATTATGAAAAAGACTATATATCGTATTTCAACGGCACTTTGTTTAATGGTGCTGATAAATTCCTGCTCCAAAAAGCTTGACCTGGCTCCGGAAAGCAGCATCAGCGACGCCAATTACTGGCAAACAGCCGAACAGGTCGACGCGTTTGTAACCGGGATTCACGCCCGGTTCCGAACTCATGCCATCCAGTTTATTTATCTCGGCGATCTGCGGGCAGATATTTTTGGCCACGATCCCGGATCCAGTTCCGCATTCACCGGTGAATCATCGCAGGGTCTTGAACGTCTTTGGTTGAACAATCTCGATCTGGACGCCCCCGGCGTGGGTAACTTCGGTGGTTTTTATTCCAATATCAACCAGCTCAATCTGCTGATCAGCAAATTGAATACAAGTACCGTGGTTAGTGAAACCAACAAGAATTATTATCTCGGTATTGCTTATGGCATGAGAGCGTATTATTATTTCCATATGGTTCGCTCATGGGGTAAAGTGATAATTCAAACTGAACCCACCGTTTCCATTGATATTTCCGCACTGGCAAAACCAGCTTCTAACGAAGCGGAAGTATGGACGCTGATTAAAGAAGATATCTTTAGATCAGAAACCGCTTTTGGTTCGGATTATAGTTTCAAATTTCAAAAGGGATTCTGGTCTAAACCGGCCACGCTGATGCTGAAAGCGGAAGCGTTCCTGTGGACAAGTTACCGTGGCGGAGGCATCGCTGACGCAAATGTTGCTAAAACGGCCCTGAACGATATCCAGTCAAATGTTCCTGCGCTGAATTTACTGCCTTCTTTTGCCAATGTGTTTGCTGCCGGCAACAAGGGCAATGCAGAAATCATCTTTGCCATCCGCCATAAACTGGACGAAGCCACCCTGCCCATTGCAGGAACTTTTCTTCCTCAGAATGGTCTGATAGCAAACTTCTACGACTCGGTTTCGAACCGGAAATTTAATGTGGCTACCGACAACTGGGGCGGTCTGTTAAGAGCCCCAACCAAAATCGAAGCATTCCGGCGCTTTAACGACAACGACTCCCGGAAATGGGCTACCATCCAGCCCGCCTATGAACTTGCCCCCGGGGGTGGCTACCGCCTTGCCGGAGCTTTTGTGAAAAAATATGAAGGGGAACAACAGGCAGGCATCCGCCAGTTAACCAATGATTTTCCAATCTACCGCTATGCTGATCTGCTATTACTGCTTGCAGAAGCCAAGATCATTCTGGGCGAAGATCCTTCTACTGAAATAAACCTGGTACGCCAGCGCGCATTTGGCAGCGCATACAATCCTGCCGTGCATGGGTATCCGAATCAGGCCATCGATTCAAATCCCGAAGAAGCCATTTTACAGGAGCGATTTTTTGAATTTATATTCGAAGGAAAACGCTGGTATGACCTGAGAAGAATCGGCGATAACTATGTGTACAAATACACTAACATTCTGCCTTCCGAATCTTATAAACTCTTATGGCCGATCGACCGGAACACACTTACGAACAACCGGTCGCTGGAACAAAACCCCGGCTATCCGCAGTTTTAATGATTTAAACCCCGGAAATCTAATATAACTCATATGAATATAACGCATCTAAAGGGGCTGATCGCAGCCCCATTTACTCCTATGACCAAAGGAGGCAGCCTTAACCTTTCGCTGATACCCGATTATTACCGGTTCTTAAAAGCCAATGGTGTAACAGGAGCTTTTATCTGCGGCTCCACCGGTGAAGGTGTTTCATTAACCTTGAATGAAAAAAAACAGGTAGCCGGGGCCTGGGCCGATGTTGCCGGAAATGATCGGGATTTCCAGGTTATGCCGCTGATTGGCGGAACCTGTATTGCCGATTGTATTGAACTGGCAAAACATGCCCGTGATTGCGGCCTGTATGCCGTTGCTTTTACATCGCCTTTTTATTTCAAACCCGGCTCGGTGCAAGCCCTGGCGGCAATTTGTGAAGAAATTGCTGCTTCGGTTCCTGAAACGCCTTTTTACTATTACCATATTCCGGTATTAACCGGTGTTAACTATGCGATGATCGATTTGCTGAAAGCAGTGGATGGAAAGGTTCCGAATTTTGCCGGAATTAAATACACGCATGAAGACTTCATGGATTTTCTTTCCTGCCTTCGCTTTCAAAATGGCAAATACGATATGTTATGGGGAAGAGATGAAAACATGCTTTCCGCTTTAGTGCTTGGCGCTGAAGGGGCCGTAGGCAGTACCTACAACTATGCGGCACCGTTATATAATAAACTGATCGATGCATTTAACCGGGGCGAGTTGGAAACCGCCCGCGCCCTCCAGGAACAGTCTATTGAAATGATCAGGCTGCTTGGAAAATATGGCGGGATCTCGGTTGGAAAAGCTTTTATGAAGCTTGCCGGTATTGATTGCGGTGAATTTCGTTTACCGGTTAAAAACATGAGCCAGGAACAATTCCAACAATTTTCCACAGACGCGGCTGCGGTTGGATTTGACAGTTTTAAAAGTCTGCCACCTGCAACCATTTAACTTTTTTCGATTTGAAGAATTTTTTACTGGCAATATTCTGCCTCCTATCATTTTTGCCTCTGAAGGCCCAGGACATCAGTTCAAAAAACCTGCAATGGTCTACCATCACTTCAATGCCCTCTCCTTCTGACGGAAAGCAGTCGGGATATGCAGGAATGAGCGGCGGAGTGCATAACAATGTTATGATCATGGCCGGAGGAGCCAATTTTCCGGATTCCATGCCCTGGAAAGGCGGCAGGAAAAAATATTGGGACGATATCTATCTTCTCAGCCGCGACCAGTCGGGAAACTATCAATGGCTCGAAAAAAGGTTTAAGCTTCCCAAACCAATGGCCTATGGCGCCAGTGTAAGTTTAGGATCCGGCGTTCTGAGCATTGGCGGCGAAAATGAAAATGGCCCCTTAAAAGATGTGTTGTTGTTTCAATGGGATCCGGCCCGCTCCGATCTGCAAATAAGAACTCTTCCTGATCTGCCGCAGCCTGTTACCAATGCAGCCGCCACCGTGATTGGTGATTTTGTTTACCTGGTGGGCGGTGAAACCGGCGATAGTGCTACCTTCGCTTTTTTGAGGCTGAACCTGGCAAAACCGGCGAACTGGGAAAGATTGACTCCGCTGCCGGTGGCCTTATCGCATGCGGCAGCCGTAACGCAGATAAACGGCGATTATCCCTGCCTTTATCTGATTGGAGGAAGAACCCGCAACCCATCGGGAATAAGTGAACTGCATAATACGGTTTATAGCTATGATCCCAAATACAAACGCTGGAACCGCTTAAGCAATATCTCGGATGGCAAAGGCAATCTTACGCCACTCTCCGCTGCCGCAGCCGTTTCCTCCGGATCCAATTCCATCCTGGTATTAGCCGGCGATCGCGGCAATATATTCAGCCAGATTGAAACCTTTAACGCGGAGATAAACAATACGAAGGATGAACAGAAAAAGCAGGAGCTGGAAAAAGATAAAGAATTACTGCTTACCAATCATCCTGGTTTCAATACCGAGATCTATGTATTTAACACGGTAACAAACTCATGGACCAGCGATGGCTCGCTTCCATTCGCGCCAGTTACCACTTTCGCCGTAAAATGGGGCAGTGATCTGCTGATCCCTTCCGGTGAAATAAAACCCGGGGTTCGTACTCCCGAAATCTTAAAAGGCAGCACCGGCTCCGCCCATTTTTTTACCTGGCTCGATTATGCCGTCGTTATTATCTACCTGCTATTAATGGTCGGAATCGGGCTCTGGACTTCACGCAAACAGGGAAGCACCGATGACTATTTCCGGGGTGGCCAGCGTATTCCCGGATGGGCCGCGGGATTGAGTATCTATGGCACCCAGCTAAGTGCTATCACGTTTATGTCGGTACCGGCGAAAGCTTATGCTACCAACTGGAGTTATTTTGCGCTTCAGCTAACGATTTTAATGATCATCCCGGTGATCACCAATTATTTTATTCCTTTTTACCGCAAGCTGCAGGTAACATCAGCCTATGAATATCTGCAGAAACGGTTTAATTATGCGGCGCGGGCCCTTTCATCCCTGCTTTATATCATGCTTCAACTGGGCCGGCTGGCGATCGTACTATTATTACCCAGCCTGGCATTAACACTGGTAACCGGTGTTGATGTAAACCTCTGTATTTTGATCATGGGCATCATCACCATCTTTTATACGATGAAAGGGGGTATCGAAGCGGTGGTTTGGACAGATGTGGCCCAGGTGATCATTTTGCTGGGCGGGGCCCTGGTATGTATCGCACTGATGGTTTTCAGCATCGATGGGTCTGCATCCGATCTGTACCAGACTTTGATGGATGAAAACAAGATCGAACTGATAAATGCTAAATTCAGTATTTCAGAACCAACGCTTTGGGTTGTTTTATTGGGGGGATTTGCCATCAACGTTATTACCTATGGCGCGGATCAGTCGGTGGTTCAGAAATATCTGACAACAAAAGATGAAGAAGGATCCAAAAAAAGCCTTCGGATCGGAGCATGGATGGCCCTGCCTTCGGCCCTGATCTTTTTTTCGATCGGAACCCTGCTTTACCTGTTCTATAAGCAAAATCCGGCAAAGGTTAATTATCAGCTCGAAAGCCAGGATGCAATCTTCCCCTGGTTTATCGTATCGGAGCTGCCTTCCGGCGTAACGGGTTTGCTGATCGCCGCCATTTTTGCAGCGGCTATGTCTACGCTAAGCAGCAGCATGAACTCCGTAACCACAGCCATCATAACCGATTTTTATCGCCCGGCATTCCCGGATAAAGAAGAGAAAAAATATCTGAGCATAGCCAAGATTACCACGCTAATAATCGGGGTTATCGGTACCGGCCTGGCCCTGTACATGGCGCATATGGGAATTTCTTCTTTATGGGATCAGTTTAACACCATACTGGGATTATTTACCGGTGGCTTGGGAGGGATGTTTGTTCTTGGTATATTCACAAAAAGGGCCAACGCGCGCGGTGCTATTGCGGGTTTGATTCTGAGTGGCCTTGTTCAGTATTATATAAGTCAGTATACAAACACAAATCTGCTTTTATACGCATTTACCGGACTTATAACCTGCGTGGTCTTTGGCTATCTGTTCAGCCTTTTATTTGGAGCACAGAAAAAAGATCTGCAGGGTTTAACCATCTATAAATCGCAAATATGAAACCAGTAAAAGCATATCTTCTCCTCTTTGTTTTGTTGGCGCCCATGGTGGAAGCCTTTTCTCAGAAGAACCGGGTTTCGCAGGCAGTGGAAATCTCCTCTGAGTCGCCCACCGTTCCACTGATAAAAGGGCTTCATACAAATCCCCTGCTTAGAGTCCGGATATATGTTCCGGAAAATGCGGGATCTGTTTCCTATAGATCGATCGGAACCACCCTGAATGAAGCTGCTGTCCGGAACATTCAATACCTGAATGTTTTTTATACCGGGAGTGAGGCTTTATTTAACAGCAAAGAAAGGCTGGATTCGCTGAGCTCGCTTTCCCCAAACAGTTCTTTTGCATTTAATAAAGAACTGAAACCGGGAATTCATTATCTCTGGTTCAGCGCCAGACTGAAAGAAGATGCCGATATGGATGCGAAACCTGAGTTTAGGGTAAGAAGTCTGGAAAGTAAAGATGGAAAGGCAGTCAGCGTAAAAGAAGAAAGCAAATCATATGTAAAGCGCACCGCCATTGCCATCAGAAAAGCGGGCGATGATGATGTACACACGTACCGGATTCCGGGCATTATAACCACCGATAAAGGAACACTGATTGCGGTTTATGATATCCGTTATATTAACTCTTCCGATCTTCCGGGTAATATTGATGTTGGAATGAGCCGGAGCACCGATGGAGGGAAGAGCTGGGAACCAATGAAGGTAATCATGGACATGGGCGCCCCTCATGAAAACAACGGCGTGGGTGATCCTTCAATCCTTTTTGATCCGGTAACCAAAAAGATCTGGGTTTCGGCTTTATGGAGCAAAGGAAACCGCTCGATTGCCGGCTCGAAACCAGGCCTCAGTCCCGATGAAACCGGACAGTTCGCCATGGTTAGCAGCAGTGACGACGGCCTTAGCTGGACCAAACCCTATAGCATTACCGAGCAGGTTAAAAATCCCGCCTGGAAACTATTTTTTCCCGGCCCGGGTAATGGCATTGCCATGAGAGATGGCAAACTGGTTTTTCCTGCCCAGTATTGGGATGCCGATCATATGCCCCATTCCACGCTGATTTATAGTGAAGACCATGGTGCCAGTTGGAAATCCGGAACCGGCGCCAAAAGAAATACAACAGAAAGCCAGTTAATAGAAACCAGTCCGGGTGAACTGATGCTGAATATGCGCGATAACCGGGGCAAGTTCAGAAGCGTGGCAATCACCAAAGATCTGGGTCAGACCTGGGTGGAACACCGCAGCTCCTATAAAGCCCTGCCCGACCCCGTTTGTATGGCCAGCATAATAA
>JAEZAY010000236.1 GCA_023427575.1 Bacteroidota bacterium
TTTCCATTCAGAATTTCTGCCGTTGGAAGAACCCGGTGCGATGGTCCATGCTGCCCCATTTGTTTTACCTTTTCCGTGGGTTTCCAGATATATGGAAGAAGCAGAACCCCCATTCTTAATCTCTACATGCAGTTTGCCCAGATCAACATCGCCATGAACAAAAATTTTAATCGTGGCCCCGGGCTGCCTGGCAAAATCAAAAACAAACTTATTAAAGCCCCCTGTGTTGCGAATGACTTCAAACACGTATTCACCACCACCTTTAAAAGTGAGAGTCTTATTACCCGTCAATGCCAGCTGATGAAATTTTCCCGCCCTGATCGTTTGGGTATTGTAAAGGTTGTCGCTGCCGAAAGAACTCATTTTTGTAATGGCCGGTGCATCGGGTAGCTGAGGCAGAACGGGGGTTTCAATAAATTCACCTCCCGTGGGGCTGGGGCCCTTATAAATGGTTCCCGCGGGATGAACAATTCTACCCAGAACTGAACCTCCGCTAATTACACCATTGCCGGCCATTTGAATGTCTTTTGCAAAACTTGAACGGCTCCCGGCGCTCAACGCATTTCCGATTACGTTTAACCGGTTTGCGGCGCTTACAAACCCTTTAATAGTAGCATTGTTTTCCAGTTTTATCAGTCCTCCGCTATGAACATCGCCGTTTATAAACAGTTCCCCTTTTGACTTTATCAACGTATAACTTCCAATATTGCCGCTGCCTATTTTCACACCCGGTGCAAGCTGCAATGCACAGCCAGGCGCTGAGGGACTGCTCATGCCCGGTGCGCCGGGGCAGTTTCCAAATCCGCCGAAAAGCACATAATCATTGATCAATTGTTTTTGGGCTACCATTTCCTTTCCGTAGAACAGGAGCCCGAAAGAAAAGGTGGCGGATATTAAATGCCTGGATGCTGGGTGAAACCGCATTGAATGGTAGTTTAGGGTGAGCCTTTGAAGGCCCGGGTTATGGCTATAATGCTTTACGATAAAGTCGGAGTAGCTACGGAAACTGAATGGTCAGAACAGTGTCCGGTAAAAGGGTAGACGGCGGTCGGAATTAAACAGGTGGATAGTAATCAGCGGGTTCTGATTAGATTTTTTATGGTTCGGATCTTAAACGATTCTCATTCTTCTCAAATCTGGCTTTCTTTAGCCAGTAATAATGAATAATTCTGTTGTTTTACCGGTTCTCTTAATCGCTGCGATGATTTGGTGTGATAATGATGATTCCGGAGAAAATTCATCTGAAGCGCAAACCATTGGGCATCATCTGCTACGATCTGATAAGCCAGGAATTCTTTCCGCAGACTTTCACTGATCGGAAAAAAATCATCCCTGCCCAGATAGTCCAGGTCGGCATCACAAATTATTTTCTCCAGTATCGTTACCGGACTCTGCGGAATTTTAGTAACCATGATCAGCTTCACTACTTCTTCCTGATCTTGATCGGTTAACAAAAAACTTCCGGCATCTGCAAGGAAAATTTCAACGCTTTTTTCTTCGTGTTTCAGATAGGTTTGGAGAAATCCAATATCGTGGTACAGTGAAGCGATTTTGAGCAGGTTTAACTGGCGACCATCTTCAATCCCCTCTTCCTGGGCTATTCGCACCGATTGACGGATGACGTCGCGGGTATGGTCCGGACAATGATAAGTTAGGTTCGCATCCAGCATGCTAAGCTTGCTGAAGGCAAATTCCCTGATCCTGTCGAACGATTGAACAGTCATCGTAGGTTTACCAGTTTAACTAACTAAATATATCTAAATATTCCGAAACTAATGGTAAACCCATATTTATTAGCTAAGGGTACGAATGGCCAAAATTCCGGATCCAGGGCAAAAATCCCTCGTCAAAATGGTTGCAAGCTGACCCATCTACCTGGCTAAATTTAATCTTTATTCGAATGATGTTTAAACGCTGACCGTAATTTTACTGACAAAATGTACCTTTTTACGATCGCTGCCGAAAGGCTGGTTTTTTGAAACTTTTCATGATCTGAATTTCATTCCCCAAATAGGAAATCTTCAAGGACTGATAATACGCCGGAAGGGCTTCAGATCTGCTTATCCGGGCAGGCAGGGAAAACGCCAAACCCCGCTCCAATAATAAGTTTGCATTATTTGAAAAAGTATTTACCTTTAAATCAGTTTTCATAGGGAACGGATTAAAAACGGGCCAGGGTTTCTACCCAGGCCCAACTTATTTTAGGGATTTTCTCCCCTTTTGGGAATACATCTTTCGGTTCAAATATTTCCAATCGTTCTGCATAATAATCCCCTTTTTGTCAGTTCTTCCATTACGATTGGCAATGCAATTTTTAATCTCGGCAACGCTTTCTGACTATCATGAAAAACCACGACAGATCCCTTTTTTACATTTTTTAAAACTTTATCTGCACATTGATTTCCGTTAAGTTTTAAATCAAAGTCGGCGCTCAATACATCCCACATTATGATTTTAAATGATGTTTGTTTTGGAGCATTCTCAGTGAGCAGTTTTATCTGAAAGCGGGTAATTTTTCCATAAGGGGGACGAAATAGCCGGGAATCGATAAAGGTTTTCGCTTCCATAATATTTTCGAGATATTCCCGGTCCGAAACTTTCCATCCATTCAAATGATTCTGCGTATGATTTCCGGTTTGATGCCCTTCTTCCAGAATTCTTGAATAAAGCGAAGGATTTTCCTTTACGTTTTTGCCGATACAAAAGAAGGTGGCTTTTGCATTGAATTCCTTCAACGTATCCAGCACAAAGGGGGTTGCCACCGGGTGCGGGCCGTCATCAAAGGTTAAATAAACCTCATTCTCAGGCGTGGGAATATTCCAGATACAGCCTGGGTACATTTGCTTAAGCAGCCATGGAGTTTTTGAAAGATAAAACATGATGCGGTTTTTCGTTTAATCATTCCATTTACAAAATCATCCGGCACTAATGGCGCTTTTTAAAATCATTCCGGATATGCGGTTACATGAATAACCCGGTTTTTATATCTGTACAACTTACCATTTTTCCTGCAATACTGTTCCTGCCGGAATTCATCTTCCAGCACTTTATCCATAAATGTTTTTATCATATCATCAGGTAATGCCGGAACGGAACCTTTGGTAACGGCATCTTCTATAAATCCTGCAAGCAATGATTCTGCCTGGTTATAAAAAAGCTCTTCCTTATCATAAATTTCGGTCGCCAGGATCTGGCTCCCCGAAACCGCAATGATCCCTACAATCGTTGAATCTTTTTCAAGCATTTCTCTTTTAAAAAACTGCATGTAGGCATCATCTTCCATCAGAAACTTTTTGTCTTTTTTCCGGGCCGCATACGAAAGTGTTGGCGACTGGATCCTGCTTTCCTCCAGCTGGCGATAGATTTCCTTCCAGATTAACAACTGGTTTTTTTGTTTATCGAGCACTTTTCGCAAACGCGGATTGGCATAACTGCCATAGACAAACTTTTTTTCTTTATCACTCCATCTTCCTTCCTCTACACACATGGTTTGAAAATACTGGTCTACGCCCATCGGCTCCAGTATTGTATCCTTCGAAACCATACGGTCCTGGCGACCACCCGTGATGATTTCACCGGCGCCAATGAATAATGGCCGGTCAGAATGATTGTTAACGCGCAACCAGTGTACATTTTCAGTAGCGGCGGTTCCTCTTTCGCTGATGGTTACCGAACCCGTTTTAATTGCCTGGCTCAGGGTCAAAATTCCGGAAGCCGCCCCCTGCGGCCGCTCCTTTTGCCGGATGGGTATAATTTTCAGATTGCGGTAGGTCCGGGCGCTGTCATAATCCACAAACAGCTTTTTGTAGGTGAGCTGCCCCTGCAGGTTGGTGGCAAAAGCCAGTAAAAGGAGAATAGTGCCAATCTTCACCATGGTTCAACGAATTTACCGTTGTTTTGTTTTACCTGGACCCTCAGAAGCCCTATGCATCACTTCCTCCACACATTGTATCTTTGCCGGCTATGGATAACAAAATAAGAGTACGATTTGCACCTAGTCCAACAGGTGGTTTACATCTGGGCGGGATCAGAACTGTTCTGTACAACTACTTGTTTGCTAAAAAATACAACGGTGATTTTGTATTAAGGATTGAAGATACCGATCAGACCAGATATGTGGAGGGTGCTGAACAATACATTATGGACTGCCTGGAATGGTGCGGACTCAGTCCGGATGAAGGTCCGAACAAACAAAAGGAATTTGGCCCTTACCGCCAGAGCGAACGCAAGGCCATCTATCGCCAGTATGCTGTAGAGCTGGTGGAAAAAGGCTATGCTTATTATGCATTTGATACGACCGAAGAGCTGGAGGAAATGCGAACAACGTACAAAACGGACGAAAACCCTTCGCCACAATACAGTCATGCGATCCGGACCAAAATGCGCAATTCACTTACCTTACCGGCTTCAGAGGTATCTGAAATGCTGGACTCCGGTACACCACATGTAATCCGGATCAAGATGCCTGAAAATGAAACAATCACTTTTAATGATATGATCCGGGGTCAGGTCAGTTTCAACAGCAGTACGGTAGACGATAAAGTACTGCTGAAAGCGGATGGAATGCCCACCTATCACCTGGCGGTTGTAGTAGATGATTATTCAATGAAGATCACCCACGCGTTTCGTGGTGAAGAATGGCTTCCCAGTGCGCCGGTTCATATTCTGCTCTGGAAATATTTATCCTGGGAAGACGATATGCCTCAATGGGCGCATTTGCCGCTGATAATGGGACCGGAAGGAAAACTCAGTAAACGCGATGGCGCCAAATACGGATTCCCTGTTTTTGGAATGAACTGGAAAGATCCCCGCAGCGGAGAATTGACCGAAGGCTTTAAAGAAAAAGGGTTTCTTCCCGAAGCTTTCATAAACATGCTGGCGCTTCTGGGATGGAATGATGGAACCGAACAGGAGATCTTTACAATGGAAGAACTGATCGAAAAGTTTTCGATCGACCGCGTTCACAAAAGCGGGGCCCGATTTGATTACGAAAAGGCAAAATGGTTCAACCACGAATGGATAAAAAGAACCCCTAAAGAAGTTCTGGCAGCAGAGCTATTAAAGTACCGCCAGTCACAACGCGCTGAGAATGCAGAACTGGTGGAAATAAACGGCTCTGAATCAGAATATGCAGAAAAGATCGTCGAACTGATTAAAGACCGGTGTACACT
>JAEZAY010000240.1 GCA_023427575.1 Bacteroidota bacterium
ATCATGGACCTGCCACCCTCTACCTTTGATAATCTGCGCGGTGAAAGCGATTCGGTTGCCGGATTAATTCTGGAAGTTGCCGGTGAAATTCCCAACTTAAACGATGTAATCGTATTGGGGGATTTCGAGTTTAAGATTTTGGATGTGGAGAAGAACAGGATTAAAAAAGTTAATGTAGCTATAAAAAGACAGTGATATCCATGAACCGCCATATTATTTGGTTTGTACCGGCGCTGCTGATATTGATATTCGCATCCTGTAACAGCGATTATACCATTAAAAGAAGAGCTTATTACCGGATTGAGCTGCCCGAACATAAATACCAGGAATTTAATCAGCCTGGATTCCCATACTCTTTTGAATATCCGGTGTACAGCAAAGTGGTTCAGGATACCACATTTTTTGAAGACAAACCCGAAAATCCCTATTGGATCAATATTGATTTTCCGGAATTGAACGGAAAGATCTATATCAGTTACAAAAGCGTAAACGCATTAAATTTCGACAAACTTGTAGACGATGCTTTTAAGATGACTTACAAACATACTTATAAAGCCACGGCTATTGCCGACTCTCTAATGCAGACACCCAATGGAATAACGGGAATTTTCTTTAAAGTAGGTGGCAATGCCGCAACGGCCCGCCAGTTCTTTGTAACCGATTCGACCAGGCATTTTTTACGCGGCGCTTTATATTTTGATGCCACCCCCAACGCCGATTCGCTGCAGCTTGTAAACGATTTCCTCGAAACGGATATGCGGCATCTGATCAATACCTTACGCTGGAAAAACTAAACCGTTTTTAATTTCTGGCCGGATCCCGAAACCGGCGATCTGGAAAATGCGCCCATTTCAATTGCCAGACCGGCCTTTCACCGGAATGAAGTAAATTTGCCCTTAAATTATAATTACGTGATTGCGATCGAAAATGTGCTGGTGAGTGATAATGTGGCCGAAGCTCAATTTGTTTGCGACCTCGCTAAATGCAAGGGCGGTTGTTGTGAAGACGGCGATGCGGGTGCTCCACTGGCAGTACACGAACTTGGTCTGATTAATGAAGTGTACGAAGAGGTTAAGCCATATCTTACCAAAGAAGGAATTCGTTGGATTGAAAAACATGGCCGTTACCTATACGATAGGGAATTTGGATGGGTAACTCCAACCATTGAAGGTAAAATGTGCGTATATGGATTCAGGGATGAGGCCGGAGTGATAAAATGCGGAATTGAACAGGCCTACCGGGAAGGAAAGATTTCTTTTAAGAAGCCAATCAGTTGTCATCTTTATCCGATCACCATTCAGGAAGGAAAAAATGGCGATTATGACCGGGTGAATTATGAACCCCGGGAAACGCTGTGCAAACCGGCCTGTGTTTTTGGAAAAAAGCTTAAGGTGCCGGTTTATGAATTTCTGAAGGAACCGCTGATCCGGAAATACGGAGCCGATTTTTATAATGCGCTGGACGCGGCCGCGAAAAAGTTTTATCCGGTTAGCAAAAACTCCAAAAGCCAGGTTTAGTTTTCACGTTTAAATAATGCCGAATGACCGATAAAGCTTCAAGTTTTCTTGCAAAAAGCACCATCAAGGCGGCAGATCTGGAACACCGGCGGAAAGTCAATTTTAATATCGGGAAATACAATGCTGCCGTACCCCTGGGAAAGCAGCAATTCTCTGATGTGCTACTGGCCCGCCAAAGGGCAAAAAATCTGAAATGGCGGTCTATTGAATCGCTGGATCAGCAGCTCGAAAATTTCGAATCAGCCATTCAGGCCAGAGGGGCAAAAGTAATCTGGGCCGAAACTGCTGATGAAGCTTTGCAGGAAATCGGGCGGATCTGTGAGGCCAGGAACTGCAAAACAGTGGTCAAAAGCAAGAGCATGGTGACCGAGGAAATTCATCTCAACGAATTTCTTGCGAAGAAAGGAATCGAAAGTGTAGAAACAGATCTGGGAGAGTATATTCAGCAACTCGACGAAGAGCCACCCTATCATATTGTTACCCCCGCCATGCATAAGAGCAAGGAAGATGTAGCAAAACTTTTTTACGAAAAACTACAAACCGCGCCCAATCTTTCGCCGGAGGAACTTACCGGGGTTGCCAGAGAAAAACTGCGCAAAAAATACCGGGAGGCTGAAGTCGGAATTACCGGAGCCAATTTTATCATCTCCGATATAGGAGGCATTGCAGTAACGGAAAATGAAGGGAATGCACGCCTCAGCAGCGCTTTTCCAAAAACTCATATTGTAATCACCGGAATTGAAAAGGTAATTCCATCCATGACCGACCTGGCGCTTTTCTGGCCGCTGCTTTCCAGTTATGGCACGGGGCAGAAAGTAACCGTTTACAATACGATTATCACCGGGCCGAAACAAGCCAATGAAGCGGATGGTCCGGAAGAAATGTATGTGATTCTACTCGACAACGGCCGCACCAATCTGCTGGAAAATCCAAAAACCCGCGAAGCGCTTTACTGTATTCGCTGCGGCGCCTGCCTGAATGCCTGTCCGGTATATAAAAATGTTGGCGGCCATTCTTACGAAACCACCTACAGTGGACCGATTGGAGCTGTGATCACTCCGCATTTGCGGAATATGCAGAAATGGAAACACCTTAGCTATGCCTCTTCGCTTTGCGGCAACTGTACAGAGGTATGCCCGGTAAGAATCAATCTGCATGAAATCTTATTGCTGAACCGCCATGAATCGGTGGCCGGAGGCGGGGCCGGCTGGAAAGAGAAACTGGCCTGGAAAGCCTGGAAGAACGCCAGTCTAAACCGCAATCTGATGAACAAGGGAAATCAGACCATCAAAAACTGGGTTATTAATAAAGCGTTTAAGGGATGGACCGCCCATCGCGGCGATCTGGAATTTTCCGCCAAAACATTTAACGAGATCTGGAAAGAAAAATCCGGTGGCAGCAAGGCCTAAGGTTTAATCATTTGTTCTGAACACCGTTTTTCCTCATTAACTGATTTATCATATATACGCCGTACAAGGTTATGGCCACACCTGCTGCCAGCATCAGGGAAAGCTTTTCATTGAAAAACAAAGCGCCCAGTAAAACCGATACTACCGGATTCACATATGCGTAAACGGAGGTTTGCGCTGCCGAAAGATGCTGAAGGGCATATAAAAAAGCTACAAAAGTTACAATCGAGCTGAAAATGATCAGATATAGGATGGAAAGCCAAGCCTGAAGGGGAATCTGTGCAATGGGAATGGACTGGCCGCTTGCGGATGTTACCGATAGCAAAACGATTCCCGAGATGATCATTTGCAAACCCAGGCTGAAATAGGGGTTAAATGATTTAGCCTGTTTTTTCGTATACAGGGTACCGAAAGCCCAGGCCCAGGTGGCGGCAAAAGAAATCAGAATCCCGAATACAAAAGAAAGGTTCAGAAAATCATCCAGATGTTCAAAGAAAATAAGACAGATGCCCGCAAATCCAATGAAAAAGCCGGCCATTACCTTCACCGGCAGCGCCGCTTTTTCATTTATCATCACAATTACAACTACCCATAAAGGATAGGTAGCAGCAATGATGGACGCAAGTCCGGCTGAAATATATTGAACACCCCAGGTAGACAATGCGTTGGCAAGTACAAAATTCAGGAAACTGAGGATAAGAATTGGCCGCCATTCTTTTCCTCTTGGCAGCATTCTTCCTTTTCCGAGGAAATAAATGGCATATAGAATGCCCCCGGCGAGCTGACGGATTCCGGCCAGTTGCAGGGCCGGCATGTACCGGACGCCCTGTTTCGACGCAATCCAGGTGGTTCCCCAAAAAAAACAAACCAAACCCAGGGCGAAATAAGCCTTCGATTTTGTATCTGCTTTCCTTAAAGAATTAAAGGCCATGCCTTTTGTCAAACTCCCTCTCATCGTTCAGCCTCCATTAAATCTTTCCCTGTTAGTGCTTAAAATGCCTTAATCCGGTAATAATCATCGAAAGGTTGTTCGCTTTGCAGTATTCAATGGAATCGGCATCGCGGATAGAACCTCCGGGCTGGATAAAGGCAGTGATTCCGGCTTCATGGCCCAGCTTCACACAATCATCGAAGGGAAAAAATGCATCGGAAGCCATAACTGCCCCATTCAGATCAAAATTAAACTGGCGCGCTTTTTCAACTGCCTGCCGCAATGAATCAATTCTGCTGGTCTGGCCGCAACCTTTTCCAACAAGCTGTTTGTTCTTCACCAGCGCAATTGCATTTGATTTCAGATGCTTACAGATAATGTTTGAAAATACCAGGTCTTCTTTTTCCTGATCGCTGATCTTTCTGTCGGTGCTCTCTTTCCATTCATTATAATTGCCTTGATCAGTATCCTGGATAAGCGTGCCATTTAAAATGCTTTTGTACATTTTTGTCTGACGAAGCGTATCGGGATGACAATGCAGCAAAATCCGGTTTTTCTTTTTCGTCAGGATCTGCAGGGCATCGGCATCAAATTGCTGCGCGATCAGCACTTCAAAAAAGATTTCGCTGATGGCTTCAGCAGTGGCTTTATCAATCACTCCATTACAAACCAGTACCCCGCCAAAAGCTGATTCCGGATCACCGGCAAGGGCTGCCTGCCAGGATTCGGTTATTGTTGAACGTGATGCGATGCCACAAACATTGGTATGTTTGATTATTGCAAATGTCAGTGAATCAAACTCGCGGATTAGCTGAATGGCGGCATCTATGTCTACCAGGTTATTATAAGAAATTTCCTTGCCGTGTAATTGTGTAAAAACTTCCGACAGATCGCCCTGGAAAACGGCATTCTGATGCGGATTTTCGCCATAGCGCAAAGGCGTAGACTTTCCTTTGCCAATTACTTCGATCGGGTTCTTCGCGTTGAAATAATTGGAGATGCTGATATCATATTGAGCGCAGATCTCAAAAGCCCTGGCCGCGAAAGCTCTTCTTTGCTCAGAGCTGGTATCGCCATTGGAACCGGTAATCACGGCTTGAAGGTTTGCATATTCTGAAGGAGATGCTACAATCAGTACATCTTTATAGTTTTTAGCGGCCGCACGGATCAGGGAAACGCCACCGATATCTATTTTTTCGACTATCGACTGCTCATCGTCGGTATTGCGCAGGGTTTCCTCAAAGGGATAGAGGTCAACGATCACCAGGTCAATTTCAGGAATTCTGTATTCCTGCATTTCATCCAGATCCGATTGCAGATCGCGGCGGCCAAGGATGCCTCCGAATACGGCAGGATGCAGGGTTTTAACCCGCCCGCCCAATATAGAGGGGTAACTTGTAAGGTCCTCAACAGGAGTAACGGGAATTTTAAGCTGCTCAATAAATTTTTGCGTTCCACCGGTAGAATACAGCTTTACGCCCAGTGCATGCAATTGTTTTACAATCGTGTCCAGCCCGTCTTTATAAAAAACTGAAATAAGCGCGGAACCAATTTTTTTATTCATATCAGGATTGCTTTAAAGCGATGGGCAGAAATTGTTATACAATCTCTGCAGTTAAAAATGATGGCGGCAATGGTCGGGAAGGGGCAAAACTAATTTAATTCAGACTGATTACAAAAGCTCCTTTTTCGGCAATATCATAATAGACGATGCCCCTGGCATCACAGTCTTTTTTAAGCATCCGAACATACGAGTAAGAATTGGAACGATCGATAATGATAAGGCAGGCCGGATTCGATTGATGTATTACGTTCAGGTCAATTCGCGCATTTCCGGATACGATCAAATAATCGGCTGCAAAGTTTATATTATGAAAACCCGAATTATCTGAATTTAGAACCATAAAGGTTTTTTCGCCGAAGCGGATGCGGAAGCTATTTTCCGGCAGTAAAATCTCCTTCTT
>JAEZAY010000250.1 GCA_023427575.1 Bacteroidota bacterium
CTTCCGAGGCCCGGGGGAATACATTTACCCGGACACCACTGGTTCTTATACCCCTTTTGTTGTATTGGAACTCTGAGTGAAAAAAATTATTTTGGAACTTAATCATTCCCCGGAAAACTGCCAATCCACCGCTATCAGATACCGGTCAGCCGAAAACGGTTATTCAGAGTAGGCAATAAAAAACAAACAACAATGCCTGTTAATTTTTTTGATCCTCAAAGCACTACTGTACGAATTGGACAGTTTACAGAATCCGATAAGCCTGTTTTAGAAACGATTGAACGAATTTCAAGGGGAATCGATACTTCAAAAGACTTAACGGGAATTGAGATCCGGATGTTGCCGCCTTTTATTGTGGATAATCATACAAAACCCGTATGGCCTTTTCCGGGCTTCTCCCGTTTGTACTGCCTTACCATTGTGATCAGCGATGCGGCCAATCAACTGGTGGGAGCCATCGACCTGAAAGGATTTCCAAGAATCGGCGACCAGGAATATCTTCCCATCAATAAAACAATATACTATTGGCAGGGATCCGAGGCCGGTACCGAAAAAGCGCCCACCCAGATTCATGTGATGACTTCCGTGATAAAAAGTAAACAGGATCTTCGCGATGCCGGATAAATATTAACGGAAGTAAAATCGGATACCGTCTACAAATCCCTGGTCGAAAAACTGGCTAAAACGGCCACCGATGCCAGCGGCGTAGGGGTAGCGCTCGATATTGTTGGTGAAATTGCGGGCGTGGTGGGCAAGTACATGGGCAATGTTCAGGATAAACCCATCGGAACCACCATCAACAGTTACACCAGTTTGTACGGCGATTTCGATCAAACGGGGATCAATAAACGAAAAATCACAACTCCCCATGTCAACTTTGAATTCGATCTGGTAGTACGCGATAAAAACAGGATTAAGGAAAGAGCCACCCGGAGCCGTTCCGCCGAAGAAGGGGATATTGACCTGGAAGAAAAGGTGGAAGTTGAAATGATGGATTTAAATTGAATCTAAATCAATCAGCCTGATATGAAATTAGGTTCTCCGGCAACCGATAAAAATTTCTTTAAGGGTAAATCATGGGCCATCCTGCAATTGGGATGGCCCATTTTATTGTTGTTTATTTATCCAACGCTCTGGGCCCAGCCAAAGCCTGATCCGGAGGGCTGGTACCAGCTCTTTAATGGCAGAGATCTGGAGGGCTGGAAAGTGGGAAACAATGCAGAAACTTTTTCGGTCGATAGCGGGGCTATTGTAGTACATGGCAAGGCGGCGCATTTATTTTACATGGGCGAAGTTGCCGATCACAATTTCACCGATTTCCATTTTATCGCAGAGGTAAAAACAATGCCCGGTTCAAATTCCGGCATTTATTTTCATACCCGATACCAGGAAGGCGGATGGCCATCTGTGGGATTTGAAATCCAGGTTAATAATTCGCAGTCAGACTGGCGTCGAACCGGCAGCCTCTACGCTATTTCCGACGTAAAAGAAAAACATGTGAATGACAATGAATGGTACACCCAGGAAATTATAGTAAAGGGAAAATCGGTGCTTGTCAAACTAAATGGCAAAACCGTCAATAATTACACAGAGCCCCCCAATACGGTCCGGAAAGACGGCCGGAAATTCGCAAGCGGAACTTTTGCACTTCAGGGCCATGATCCGAACAGCCGGGTAATGTATAGAAACATTCGGGTTAAGATGCTTTAGAACAGGTACCGAAATGATTTACTCCGGCATTCATTCATTCTCATAATATTTCCGTCTCGATTATGATCCGCTACGATCCTTTGATTATTAAATAAGTTCTCCTATTTTGAGTATAATCCCAACCTGCGGAATCCTTCTCTCCTTCCCTTTACCCGTCACCTCTGGAATTAGTAAATCCCGCCCCTTCATCCCGAACCTAATGCATAAGGATGAAATACTTTTTCATCATTCAGCTCCTGACTGTTTATGGCTCCAGTGTATTGGCTGGAATAGAAGAGATTGAAACTCCCTCTTTAAATTGTCCTGCCACCATAACCGTAAAAGCGGATCCTGAAAATTGTTTTGCCATAGTAAAAGAGATAGACCCCGGTTTTGAAGCGGATGATTTAAATGATATCGGTTATGTATTAACTGGCGCTACCAGCGCCACCGGTTCAGGTTCGGCCAGTGGCCAAAAATTTACGACCGGCACCACGACGGTGCAGTATTTTCTGAAAGAAGACCCCGCTGTTCAATGCAGTTTTACCGTTGTGGTAGAAGATAAAACCGCACCCCGGCCGCTGGTTCCGGAGCTCCCCGACCTCACGGCGGTTTGTTCAATCACCATTTCCAATCTGCCCCGGGCAATTGACCAGTGCAGCGGCAGCCTAATGGCCAGAACCGATGACCCGCTGAGCTATGATATTCCGGGTATGTATACCGTTGAATGGAAATATGAAGATGATTTTGGAAATATCAGTACGCAGACACAAAAAGTACAGGTAACCAGGGGCAACGGAAAAATTCAACCCATTGAAAAAATGCTTCCTGATCTAATCAATCCATGCGGTATAAATATCACCGATCATCCAAGGGCGGTTTCCAGTTGCGGCAATATAATCCGGGCAAAAACCAGCAGTCCGCTTAAGTACAGTCAACCGGGCATTTTTATTATCACCTGGGTTTATTATGACGGCGAAAACGATAGCCTGAAACAATTTCAGCGGGTAGCCATTAATGATCAGGACAAACCAGTGCCCGATCTGGCCTTATTACCTGATCTGATTGGCGAATGTTCGGTTACAGTACAGCTAAAACCAACGGCCAGCGATAATTGCCCGGGGAAAATTACGGCCACTACCAGTTCGCCTTTACAATATGACGCTCCCGGAACCTATATCATAAACTGGAAATATACCGATCCCTTTGGCAATTTCACCCACCAGGAACAGAAGGTTATTGTTACCGGGGGTAATAACCTAATCATTCCCGATAAAACCAGTCTGCCCGAGCTTACATCGAACTGCTCTGTAACGATTACCGAAAAACCGGGTGCAAAGTTTGGTTGCGGGCGTAAGCTTGTCGGCAGCACCAGTGATCCGCTCTCCTACAATGTTCCGGGAACCTATACCCTAACCTGGGTGTATGATAATGATTTGGGCGACACCGTTCATCAAAAGCAGAAAATCATCATCCGCGACGAAGAGCCGCCGAAGCCAGAGCTTAAAACCTTGCCGGATATCATTGGCGAATGTTCGGTAACAATGGAAGAACATCCATCGGCTATGGATGAATGTAACGGCAGGATAAAAGCCACTACCTCCGATCCGCTGGTATATACCAAGCCGGGTGAATACTCCATAACCTGGATTTATACGGATGAGTCAGGCAACAAAACTGAACAGGCACAAAAAATAATTGTATTGGAGGGTAAGGGAAAACCGGTTCCTCAAACAAAAGAGCTGCCGGAACTGAGGGGCGAATGCAGCATTACCATCACCCAAATTCCCGACGCAAAATCGGTTTGCGGCAATCTGATCAAAGGAGAAACAAAGGACCCGCTTTCCTATACTGGTCCCGGAAATTATACCATCACCTGGACCTATACCGATGGGAACCAGGTTCAGACCCAAGAGCAAAAAATTGTAGTGAGCGATAAAACCGCCCCGGTTCCGGCAAAGGATAAATTGCCCGATATCATTACCTCCTGCTCCGTAACCATAACAGAGGTTCCAATGGCAATGGATGATTGCAACGGCCCGATCGAAGCGGTGAGCGCCGATTCGTTGGTATATCATTCGGCCGGCATTCGAACGATCCGTTGGATCTATTCGGACAAGGCCGGAAACAAAACCATCCAGGACCAGAAAGTAGTGGTAACAGCCGGTGACAAACCCATTAGTCCGCTTGTTCCAAACCTTCCCGATTTACACGGCAGTTGTTCTGTTTCCATAACAACAAAACCGAAAGCGGCCACCGGTTGCGGCCAGCTTATAACGGCATCGACAAATGATCCCCTGGAATATTTTTCAAAAGGAAATTATGAACTGAAATGGAAATACGAAGATGGAAATGGAAATGAGCTGGTACAAATTCAGCGCATCATTATCCTCGACCTGGAACCTCCTGTTCCGGAACTTGAAAAATTGCCGGAGATTACGGGCGAATGCAGGGTTGAAATCAAGGCGATACCAGTGGCGATGGATGAATGCGAAGGCCCCATCAAAGCTCAAACAAAAGACCCACTGAATTTTGATAAACCGGGTGAATACTCCATAACCTGGGTTTATACGGATAAAGCGGGAAACAGCAGCACCCAGCAACAAAAACTATCTGTTCTTCCCCCAAAAGAAACACCGGTTCCGATCGTAAGGGAGTTACCCGGATTAGAATCGCCCTGCAGTATAACGATCACCGATATCCCAAAAGCCCGCTCGGCCTGCGGGGAAACACTGGAAGGCAAAACGGGCAGCCCTTTAAAATATGATAAGCCCGGAAACTATGATATCGTTTGGACTTATACCGATAAAGCCGGAAACAGATCTACTCAAAATCAAAAAATCTCAATCAGTGGCAATCGGGCCCCGGTTCCTGAAGTTAAAAACCTGCCGGAAATCACCGCTTCCTGTGCAATAACGGTAACGGATATCCCCACCGCTATCGATGCGTGCGGAAACCTGATAAAAGCCAGTAGTTCAGAACCACTTCTCTATTCCAAACCGGGTACCTATAACATCCAATGGACCTATACCGATCGCTTTGGTAACAATACGGTTCAGGAACAAAAGCTGGTAGTTAAAAGCGGCGATCAGCCGATTCTTCCCGCTATTGCCATTCTTCCCGACCTGAAAGGAAACTGTTCTTTGATCGTTACCGATAAACCGACCGCGAAAAGTGGTTGCGGTGAAAAGCTGATAGCATCAAGCGCGGATCCGATGCAATACAGCCTGCCCGGCGAATACCAGATAAAATGGATTTTTAAAGATGGCGATGGAAATAAGCTGGAACAGGTTCAGAAAGTGATTGTGCATGATGAAGATGCTCCGGTACCGGTACTGGCAGTATTGCCGGAACTTTCCGACGATTGCTTTGTTGCTGTAGAAGCCAGTCCCACAGCTATGGACGAATGCAGTGGAAAAATTACCGGCACCACATCCGATCCGCTTGTTTATACCAAAGCCGGCAGCTATATCATTCACTGGAGTTTTGTTGATAAGAATGGAAATAAGCGGATCCAGGAGCAGCGGGTTTTGGTTCGAACCCCAACGATAGAAACCAGCCTGCCCGATTTACCCGCGCTTACCGGCTCCTGCATGGTGCGGATAAATGCGGGCCCTGAATACAATCTTCCATGCGGCGGAACCATAACGGCTACCACCAGTGATCCCCTCGAATATGGTTTGGGAAATCATACGATCACCTGGACTTATAAACTGAACGACGGCCAGCAACTGGTACAAAAACAACCGGTGATTGTAAGAGATACAAAGGCGCCAGTACCAACGCTGTTTCAACTACCCGATATCGTTAGCACCTGTGCAATAAATAACCTGGAATCTCCTACCGCAATGGATGATTGCGGCGGAATTATTAATGGGATTAGCATGAATCCCCTGATTTATGATCCGGGAACCTATACCATCCACTGGATGTATAAAGACCAGGCCGGCAATAGCACCATTCAAAAACAAAAACTGGTTATAACCAGCCTGCCGCTGACAGTTACTGTAGCTTCAAATCCGGCCGGACGCGAATTTCAGGTTCAGGTTAAGACCTGCGACCGGCTTACAAAAATCGGAATGCGGGTTTTTGACCTGAACGGACGATTGTTGGAAACCCGCCAGGTATTGCCTTTTGAAAATCTGCGCTTTGGCGCCGGTTATGCCTCGGGCATTTATTTGATCCAGGTTGTTCAAAAGAATGAAGTTGTGACCCAAAAGCTCTTTAAAAATTAAAGGTCTTTCAATCGGGTTAAATCAACCAATCACTTTAAAATCCTACCGGTTTCTTCCACCAGTGAATCAAACAATATTTTAGCATCTGTATGCTTAATCAGTGAAGCCGACTGGCCGGCCCAGAAAGAAAATATATTCTGTTCATCCAGCTCAATGATTTTTGACCGCAGCGGACGCATGAAGGCCGACTGAATCGGAAAAGGCGCGACCCTGTTTTCAAGATTTTTATATTGTTCCGATAGCGCCGATTCGCTGCCCCTGGCAAGTCGTCCCGTAAATAGCTTTGTAAGGGTTGTGTAATGCGCTGCCTTGCTGAACAGCGCCTTTTTATGTAATTTACTCGCGTTCGACTGATCGCAGGCCAGGAACGCAGTGCCAATCTGAACCCCGTCGGCACCCAGGATCAGGGCGGCGGCGATTCCCCTGGCATCCGAAATTCCCCCGGCTGCAACTACCGGAACTTTTACCAGATCGCGGACCTGTGGAATCAAAGAAAAACTGCCGGTGAGGGACTGCTCCGCGGGACGTAAAAAGCTAACCCGGTGTCCCCCTGCTTCCAGACCGGTTGCGACAATAATATCAACACCTGCTTCCTCTAATAATTTGGCTTCATCGGGAGTGGTGGCCGTCCCCATGGTTTTAATCGAGCGCTTGCGGCATTCCTCCAGGATCTCAAGTCCGGGAATACCATACACAAAGCTGAAAACCGGGGGCCTCGCATCCAATAAGGCATTTACCTGATCACTAAAGCGGAAAGCTGGTAAAGAAGGTTTGGCTGGCAGCGGCAGATCAAATCGCTCAAACCAGGGCTGGAATAACAAGGCCATTTCATTAAACTCTTCATCGCTGTATTGAAAAGCCGCTTCATCCAGGGCGGACACCCAAAGATTTATGGCAAAAGGTTTAGAGGTTGCCAGACGAATCTCTTCTATAACCTGAATTATATCCTGTGGCGGTAAATGCTGCGCTCCGAAAGAACCCAAACCTCCGGAATTAGAAACCAGTGCGGTCAGTTCAACCGAGGAGTAACCACCGCCAAAGGGGCCCTGCACAATCGGATATTCAATTCCTAGGTTTGAAGTCAGCGTAGTTTTATGCCACATCTTTTTTATGGAAAGTTAGAATAAAAGCGGAACATCGGTGTCGACCACATTGTGTGGTACCTACACAATGAAAAATATTTGTTAAAATAAAATAAATTTATACTTTAGCTAAATCGGTTGTGCAAGCGCGTTGTGCGAAATCTCCCTGCAAATAAATTCCAAAACGATTGATGCTTATGCAAACATTTTTTTCGACCCTTCCGGTTGTACTCATCAACCAATCAATTTCAAATCCGATCCGTCCTCCTGTAAAAAGGCAAATTTAAACTGCTGATTTATAACCAAAACCCATGTAGCCGGCCATCGGCCGATTACAGCATTATCAATTCTTTTTAACCGAAACTGTTTTCTGCTTATGAGAAAAAACCTCCGTAGGGGATTACTCTACATGTGTATGCTGTTCTCTGCAATAGCATCGTATTCACAAACCAAAACCGTAACCGGGCGGGTAGTGGATGCAAAAACCGATGAAGCCATTGTAGGCGCTTCCATCGAAATTAAAAATTTTAAAGGGGGCACCCGCAGTGAAGAAGATGGCTCTTTCAACGTGGTGGTACCCGACAATGCCCGGCAGCTGGTTGTATCGGCCGTTGGTTATGAAAGCCAGGATCTATCCATTCCTGCCAGTCTGAATATACTGGTTACATTAATCGCCAAAGACACTTCCCTCCAGGATGTTGTGGTGGTTGCATATGGAACGCAGAAAAAGGCCACCGTAACCGGGGCGCTTGCTACCATTACCACCCGCGATCTGGTTCAAAGCCCGGTATCAAACCTTACCAACGCCCTTGCCGGTCGTTTACCCGGCCTGATTACCACTCAACGCAGTGGTGAACCCGGAGTGGATGCCAGCACCCTGTACATCCGCGGAATCAGTACGCTGGGAACTGCCACGCCCATCATTATGGTGGATGGCGTTGAACGCAGCATGGATTATATCGATCCGAATGATGTGGAAAGCCTAACCATTCTGAAAGATGCGGCGGCTACCGCCGTTCTGGGGATGCGCGGGGCGAACGGGGCTGTTCTGATCACCACCAAAAGAGGTAAAACCGGAGCGCCACAGGTTAGTTTCCGAACTTCGGTTGGTTTGCAGGAACCCACCCGCCTGCCAGAATACCTCGGTGCCTATGACTATGCCCGCTTAAAGAACGAAGCATTGGTAAATGATGGGGCTGAACCCTCATTCCCCGAAGAGGAAATTGAAAAATATCGTACCGGCGAACTGCCAAGCACCGACTATTACAAGTTCTTCATGCAGCCCTCAGGCGTGCAGCAGGGCAACCTGAACATTTCCGGCGGAAATGAAGTTGTCCGGTATTTTGTTTCATCGGGTTTTAATATTCAGTCGGGCAACTATAAATACACCCGCGATAACCCAAGCAGTTATGATGCGAACAATATCATGAAGCGTTATAATTTCCGCGCGAATGTGGATGTGAACATCAATCCCAACCTGATCGCCCGGCTCGATCTGGCTGGAATCCTGACCTCCCGCACCGATGGGAACAACTCGGCGGGAACCATCATGAACCTGGCCAACCGGATGGCTCCAATATATCCGATCTTCAATGAAGACGGATCACTTTGGGGGAACGGCACCTTCACCCAGAATCTCTATGGTGAATTGTCGCAGAAAGGATATCGGGTTTGGTATAATAACACTTTGCAGGGAACATTTTCATTAACCCGCAAGCTCGATTTTATCACAAGAAACCTGTCTGGTAAACTATCTTTCTCATACGATAATACCAATACGCCCAATACAACCTATTCGCGCAACTACGCGGTATTCCAGCCACGTTTCAACGCGCTGGGGCAGGTTTCGGGATACAACCAGTTTGGCAATGAAACCGAGATCAATCCCAACGGTAGTTTCAGCGGCGGCGACGCTTTAAGAAACACCTATCTGGAAGCGACCCTAAACTGGAACAGAAGCTTTCAAAAACATGAGCTTTCCGGGCTACTTCTATACAATCGCCGCCTGGTGGAAAGAAACTCTTTTATTCCGCAGGCTTATGAAAGTTTCATGTTCCGCGGAACCTACAACTTCAAATCAAAATACCTGGCTGAGTTCAGCGCTTCTTACCAGGGATCGGAAAACTTCCCGAAAGAAAGCCGCTATGGCTTGTTCCCCTCCGCATCGATCGGTTGGGTGATGTCGGAAGAAAATTTCATCCGCGACAATGTTGACTGGCTGACATTCCTGAAACTGAGAGCATCTTACGGTGAAGTGGGTAATGACCGCAGCGGTGATCCATGGAACATCAATAACCGCTTTTTGTGGTTTACTTCTTGGGCCGGCGCGGATGCTTACTGGTTTGGAACAAACGCCCAGCAGGCCAATGGATGGGCTCAGGGTTCGGTTGGTAATGCCGGGGTAACCTGGGAAAGAGGCCGGATCGGCAACCTTGGGATCGAAGCCCGCCTCTGGCAGGATAAACTGGGAATTACGGTTGACTTCTTTAAACAACGCCGCAGCCAGATCCTCACCTCACGGA
>JAEZAY010000313.1 GCA_023427575.1 Bacteroidota bacterium
TTCCACTTTTTTTTAGAAAAAAAGTGGAGCAAAAAAATCGGGCTGCGGAATAAATCCTAAAAATTGAAACTTCCGGCTAAATAAAAACAAGTCACAGCGAATCAATATAACCCAGCGCCAGTAGGACCTACGAGCTAAAGATCATCTCCGGGCTTCGGTAACAACTGTTTTTATTTTACGCCGTCCGTTTCAATTTTCTTAACGGATTTCTTCCGAGGCCCGGGGGAATACATTTTACCCGGACACCAATGATTTCCACATTTGCACATTGGCACATTATCACATTATCCTGCCGTCCGTTTCAATTTCTTAACGGATTTCTTCCGAGGCCCACTGAATACATTTATCCAGCCACTAATGATTAGTCGGCAAGTGTCCCGATCCAAAATAAATGTAAGCCCGCTACATCTTCAATTATTCCGCACCAACCGAAGGCTGGGGACTATGAACCATAAGACTGATCTTCCAGAGATTTGCCTCTTTATACAGGTTCAGATCAATACGAACTGTCGCGAAGCCGCCGGTTGCCGGTAAAAGCCTGAAGGAAATGGTATGCTGGCGCTTATGCTCAGATGGTTCGGAAGCGGGTCCATTCAGAATGAAAGGTTTTTCGCCTTCAATTTTAATAATTGAATTCCGGATCTGATCAAAGATTTGACGGTAGCGGCTTTTTACAACACTAAACTTGTCCGTTTCAAAAAGCACGCATTTCCAACTATAGGTATCCTTCCTTTCATTCGAGCTTCGTGAAACAGTACAGCTGATTGCACCGGGAATGCTCAGAAGAGACAAATAATCGGTTTGCGCTTCAGACTGGCGGATGATTTCGCCGCTGATATTGCTGAAATGATTCGGATAATCGCTGACCACTTTTTGTAGAGTGACAATGGTTGAATTGGAGAAAACTCCCTGAGCCTGGGGCTTTATAAAGGCGAAAAGCGCTATTGCAAGAAGAACAGGCTTCATAGCGGCGGATTTGACGTTAAATATATACTAAATCAAATCTAAACCTGTATAAAATCCGCTATAAGTTCTATAATACAATAAATCAGCAACCAGGGGCGTTGTAAATCAGATCACCTTAAATCCCTATCAATGAAAAGAAGTGAATTATTACTGGATGCGCAAAAAACAAGGATCACAAAAGATCTTTACCGGCCTTCTTCCAACATTATCCGCTTTGTAAAAAGTGTTGTTTGCATTGTGGTGAACGGACATTCACCCATTACGCAGTCTGCCTACATGCGAAGAAAATAACCAATTCCATCTTTAATTGATTTTGTTCCTTCATCCATGCGCCTGAAAGCAATGGTGATTGCAACTATACATGATTAGCACTTACCTCTGAAACCACAAAAATTAAAGTATGTGCTATGCTCCCGCTCCGGCGGGAGTTTTTTTGCTCCAGGGGGCAGGTTATTCCTGCTCATCTTTTTTGCCGGCAGATGGATCCGAACATCCTTCGTACAAGGCTTCCCCCCAATTATACTAACTGAAAAGATATTCAACATCAGCCTTCGTAAGCGATTTCACAAACCCTTCATCATCGGTAATCAGGTCTTTCGCCAGGATCCTTTTCCGTTCCTGCAGTTGAAGAATTTTGTCTTCGATTGTATCCTTACAGAGCATCCGGTAGGCGAAGATATTTTTAGTTTGGCCGATACGGTGCGTACGATCAATCGCCTGCTGTTCCACTGCGGGATTCCACCAGGGATCAACGATGTACACATAATCGGCGGCGGTCAGGTTTAAGCCCACACCTCCTGCTTTGAGCGAAATTAAAAATACCCGGCAGTTGTCATCATTTTGAAAACGCTGGATCGCTTTCTCCCGGTCTACCGCACTCGTGCTGCCATCGAAATATTCAAAATCAACTTCGAGTTCCTTCAGCTTGGCCTTAATCAAAGCCAGCATGCCCAGAAACTGGGAGAACACCAAAGCTTTGTGATTGCTGATATTTTCCGTTATCTCGCGGCCCAGCTCTTCCAGTTTAATGGATTGGTTGGGAAATTTTTCCGTTTCATTTAATATAGCCGGTGAGTCACAGATCTGACGGAGTTTCATCAGGCCCTGTAAGATGGTAAGCTGCGAACGTTGAATTCCATTCTGTTCAATAGTGCCCAGAATTTTATCACGGAAATCGTTTCGGTATGCATTGTAAATATTGCGTTGTTCACTCTCCATTTCACAATACAGTATCGTTTCCATTTTTTCAGGAAGATCCTTGGCCACCTGCTCCTTTGTTCTGCGAAGGATGAAGGGAAATAACAACTTCCGCAAATGATCTTTTCTTTCAGGATCGCCAAGCTTATCTATGGGAATGGAAAATTCCTGTCGGAAAAACTCCATGCTTCCCAGCATGCCGGGATTCAGAAAATTCATTTGTGCAAATATGTCGAAAGTGTTGTTCTGCAAGGGCGTACCGCTGAGGCAGATCCGGTTTTTGGAACGCAGAATGCTGGCAGCCTTTGTTACTTTGCTGGATGGGTTCTTTATGGCCTGCGATTCATCCAGCACTACATAGTCGAACTTCATCTCCACCAGCATTTTGATATCGCTGCGCAAGGTGCCATAAGTGGTGATCAGAATATCAACTCCATTAAATTTTTCCCTGCTTCTGATCCGTTCACCACCATGGTGAATATGATAGCTTAACGTGGGAGTGAACTTTTTGATCTCATTTTCCCAGTTAAACATCAGGGTGGTAGGACAAACCACCAATGCCGTGAGCTTTCCATGATGATGCCGGTAATAATGCAGGTAGGCCAGGGCCTGAATGGTTTTACCCAAACCCATATCATCGGCCAGAATTCCACCCCATCCAATTTCCTGGAGATAATTTAACCAGTGATAACCATGAGCCTGGTAAGGCCTCAGAACCGCGTTGAGATGTTCGGGAAGCGGGATCTCGCGGATTTGTTTGAATTCGCGAAGCTGATCATACTTGGCTTCCAGATCAACAATCAGTTCCTGTTCATTGCGGTTATCGTACAGTTCATCGATCACACTCATGTGGTATTTCGACAACCGCATTTCATTCTGCCGCCCTTCGCCAACCCGGAATAAAAGGGAATATTTTTTAATCCATTCTTCCGGCAAAATGCCGAGCGTGCCATCGTTGAGCGGAACAAACTGCTGTCTGTTTGCCAGCGCTTTTTTCACATCGGCAATAGTAACTTTTTGTTCCCCGAACATAATGTCCACACGGGCGTCAAACCAGTCGGTATTACTGCTGATATGTATTTTCGTTTGTGGCTTGGCGGTATTAAACCGGAAATTCTTTAAAGCTTCGAATCCATATACCGGCACCTTCATCTCATTCATCGCATCCACAAAAAGGAAAAACCAGTTGTTTTTTAAAACATCATTTCCTTTCAATGCAAGCTGCTGACCTCCTTCCGGACGAATGAAATTCGAATGCAGATTTTCCAGTTTCTGAACAAAATCCTCTTCTGCCGCTTTATCACGATGAACAACCAGGATCTTATCGGCCCCAGGTATTATCAGCTCCGCTTTTCCTCCGGGTTTTGTTTCGTAGCCTTTATAAGAAAACAGGGGTTGAAAAATCAGATAGTCGCCTTTTTCTACCAGTGCCACTCTTTTATCCGGCGCTGTATCGCGCACTTCGGAAACCATTCCGGGCGAAAATTCCACCTGGTATTCTTTTGTTAGCGGCAGAATAAACTTTTTCAACTGCTCGGGCCAGTCGGATTTCTTTATAGTTATTTTCCCTTTAGACAGAAAGCGGTCCACCAGATTTATATCTTCCGGTTTAGCCCACAGATAAAGATTCTGCCTGTATAAAAAGATCACGCTGCTGGTGATCTCATTTTCCATCACATCAACAACCTGTCCGTTCAGCTTCACCCAGCATTCCACTTCATAATTTTCGTCAAGGCGTGAGATCTTAAAAAATGGGGTAATAAATTCCGGTACAATCCCAACCGTATTTAAATGATCGGTTTTGAAGACTTTTTTTGACGCCAGCTGAAAAATAAATGGATTATCGGCCTGTTCGGTAAACAGTTTTTTCAATTTCGGCTGGATGTATTCTACCATCAGTGCCTTTGTTTCTTCCGGCAGATCATCTTCCTCATGATGAATGATATTTTCCCAGATTCCGCTAAAAGGCGAGTTGCGGTTCAAAAACCGGGTGATCTCCGATTCCTGCATTTTACGAAGAAGCGGGAAAAGCTGACGGTCACTTTCCTGAAAAGAATCGATATTAACAAATTTGCTCAGGTCAAGTTTTTCAACTCTGTTTACAAAAGCCGAATTGGATTCATCGGGTTCTCCAGCTACTGCATCAACCGAAAAGCCAGGATATGAATCGTGATTAAAATTAAAAACGATTCCCAGTCTTAGGGCCGGCAGTTCAGGCTTCTCATTCAAATCGCCGGCCTCAGCCGAAACCGGTTCAACAACAACCGGGGCCACTTTGGGTTTTAAACTTTCCTGAGGACTGATTCTGCGGATAGAAGGATCCAGCACCCTTAGAAAGGGTTTTCCCTCTTTATAACTGAATTCAAATTTTCCTTTCAAATCGTCGCTCAGCGAATAACCATACGCTTCAAGAAGCTTGTTTTTCTCCTTATCCCAGTTTCGGATGGTGTCAAAATAATAAGGCCCGAAACTGTTCAGCAATTGCAAAAACACAATCACTTTCGGCAAAGACAGCGGATGCTGGCGGTCTTCATAATCAGAACTCGTATCAAAATTCCTTTCTTCGTTCTTACGGATCAGTACATTATAAACGGTGCCGCCGATTTCAACGGTCGCCTTTACGTTTTCATCCTGTGCATGAATAATATTTGCCTTGTTGGTTCGCAGAAATTTTTCCGCTTCCTGATAGGTTTCCGGAGAAGATAAAAGCCGGATCGATTTCAGATCGATGTATTTCATCTTTACAACCGTGTGGCGCTGATCGTACTCAACATCTTCGGCTTTCAGAAGGTTTTTATCGATCATCTCCTGCAACTGAATCAGGGCCGCTGCTTCATGACGGCAGATATCGCCCAGATTATACGGGCATGCACAACGAACCGAAAGCGTTTTGGCATCTTTAAATTTGTGGATGCTGACCTTGTAAAAGGTGGAATAACTGTCATCTTTAACCCGAAAGGAAACAGAGTCGAGCAATTCATCGTAATCCGTTAGCTCAACAAAGCCAATCGCATGAATTTTTTTCCCACGACGGATAACTTCGTCCGTGCCATTTGTGTACACATATTTGATAAGGTGCGGTAAAGCCATATTGTATTTACTCCTTTCAGCGCTTTTTCTTTAAGCCGGGTCGTGGCATCAATCCAAAAAATTCCAGGTTCTGCCGCCAACTCGAAAAAAGGCAATCTGCAAAAGTAACGGAAAATTAGGCAGGCCTGAAAGCAAATCGGTAGAAAAGCATGTTAACAAAACGATTGGCGGGGCTTTTAGCGAACCGGGCGCAATTCGATTTATAACAATTCGAATGAGCATCGATCTAATTTCAGACAGAGCCGAAACGG
>JAEZAY010000415.1 GCA_023427575.1 Bacteroidota bacterium
CATCAGTTGTGCTAAAATGCCGCCTATGAACAAAGAACTGACCCTTACATATGAAGTGTACGAATCGATCGATGAATTAAATGCCGAAGACCGCGACCTTCTTCAACAAGCCCGGAAAGCGACCGAACTGGCCTATGTTCCATACTCTCATTTTCGGGTAGGCGCTACCGCGAGAATGGAAAACGGAGCCACTATCAACGGGTCCAACCAGGAAAATGCATCGTACCCGGTGGGTATTTGCGCAGAGCGCGTTTTACTTTCCGCCGTATCATCAGTTTATCCCGGTTTATCAATTCAAACGATGGCGATTAGTTATTATAACGAAAATGGAGGCAGTTCGGGCAGTGAGGATCCGGTAGCGCCCTGCGGGATGTGCCGGCAAAGTATATTCGAATTTGAAACACGGTTTAATAAACCGATCCGCTTAATCCTTAGCGGCTTGTCGGGAAAGGTTTTTATTCTTCCGTCTGTAACAACCTTATTGCCGATGGCTTTTTCCGGGAAAGAATTGCTGTGATCAGGACCTGATCTTAATTTCCAGCCGGAGGTCAGTTAATGCATAACCAACACAGGTTAAAACAAGATTTTTGGCAAGATCGCTATCGGTCAGCACTTCATTGATTGTCATCTTTACCTCGCCGCTGGTACAAACAGCTATGCAGGAAGAACATCTGCCACCCCGGCAACTATAGGGAATCTGAATGCCGGCGTCGAGGCATGCCTGAAGGATGCTCTGAGGATAGGCTATGGAAATTCTGTGTTCTTTGTCACCGATCCGGATCTGCAGATTTCGGGGCGTTTCATCAATAAAAAATGAAGGCTCCGGAACTTTGTCAAACATAAAAATTTCACGGCGGATCTGATGGGATCCAAATCCCGTTGTTTTTAGGGTGAACTCGATCATCCGCATGAAGGGGAGTGGCCCGCAGATAAATACCAGGGCCTGATCAACCGGATACCGCAGGTATTTTTCCAGAATCTCTTCCAGAATATCTGCGTTTAAACGCTGTGGGTTCAGCCCTTGCGGATCCGACGACAGGCTGATCCAGGTGGCACCTGCTGCGTTTCGGTTAAATATCTCCGTTAGCTGGTCGCGGAAAATGATCTCCTTTTCCGAGCGGTTTTGAGTCAGCAGGATCAGATTTGAGCCAGGCTCATCGCGGAGGATCTGCTTTAAAAGTGAAAATACCGGAACTATGCCGCTTCCCGCGGCAAACAATAAAATATCTCTTTCTGACTTAACCGGCTCAAAGGTAAACAGGCCCGCCGGTGCCAGTGTATGCAGTTCCGAACCTTCGGCCAGTGATCTGGAAAGAAAGCGAGATACTTCGCCATTGTGAATTTCCCGAACGGTGATACTTATCTTCGGATCGATGCCCGGAGTGGAGGAGAAAGAGTAAGAACGCCGTAATTCGCGGTTACTACGGTTAAGTATCACCGTTAAAAACTGTCCGGCCCTGTAATGATATGGCTCCTGGTCTGCCTTTTCAAAAAAATAAGTATTGGTGTTGGCGGTTTCTTTCCGGATCCCCACCAATTTCAGTTTATGATTTTCCGCCATTCGGTTTCATTGAAACAACCACCCGGCCCACCACCTGGCTTTGAAGTATCGCGTCGATGCAGGACTCATTCAGGGTTTCCAGATTTACCTCTTTTCCAATAGTGGATAATTTATTCTGAATCGACCATTCGGTGCAGATCTTATCCCAGATTTGTTTGCGCAGCTCCATACTCATTTCGGCCGTACCCACACCGAGCAGGTTCACCCCATTTAAAATAAAAGGATAAACACTGGTGTTTAACGAATATGAACCCACCATTCCCGTGCTGACCACCGAACCTTCATTTTTACATGCTCGCAGCAAAGTATGCAGGGTGTTGCCGCCCACGGTATCAATAGCGCCGGCCCATCGGGGCGATAACAATTTCTTTTGGGAAGGGTCGTCAACAAAACTCCGGGGAGCAATTTTTGAGGCTCCCAGAAACTCCAGAAACTCATGTGAATTTTCTTTTCCGGTTACAGCGATCACTTCAAACCCGGCCTTAGCGAGGATAGCTACCGCCAGACTTCCCACACCGCCGGTTGAACCGGTAACCACCACCGGCCCATCCCCGGGCTTCAATCCCAGCAGCATCATTTTATATAGAGCGGTGGCTGCCGTAAAACCAGCCGTTCCAATGATCATCGATTCCTTTAACGTAAGATTTTCTGGTTTGGGCATTACCCAGGCGGCCGGTACCCGAATGAATTCGGCAAATCCACCGGGCGTATTCATTCCCAAATCGTATCCGGTGACCACCACCTGTTCGCCAACGGCAACGGATTCATGACGGCTGATCTCCACAATTCCGGCGGCATCAATTCCGGGGGTATGGGGATATTGACGGGTAACTCCCTTATTGCCGGTTGCCGATAAAGCATCTTTATAATTTAATGAAGAATGATGAACCCGCACCAGTACATCACCCTGCGGCAGATCATCCAGGTTTCGTTCCAGTATCGATCTTTCAAAACCGCCTGCAATATTTTCCGTTACAATAAGCGCTTTAAATGTCATATACGTTTAACATCAAAAATTAATGCCAATGGTTCAGGTTTCGGTATAGATGATTTTTTTGTAAATATCATAGTTCTCCTGATCATAACATACAAAGAAAATGCTCTCTACTGAATTCGGATTTTTTTTGTAACTATCAATAAGCTCTGCTACAGATTCTGCTGCCAGTTGTTTGGGAAACCCGTATACGCCGGTGCTGATATTGGGAAATGCAATGGAACGCAGTTCATATTGCCCGGCCAGGCTTAATGAATTGTTGTATGCAGATTTCAGCAGTTCTACTTCCGACCGGTTGCCTCCCGACCACACCGGGCCAACGGCATGAATAATATATTTAACCCCAATATTCCCCGGTGGGGTGATCACCGCATCGCCAGTTTTACAACCACCCTGCTTTTCACGGATGAGCCGGCAATACTCCGACAGCCGGGGGCCCGCGGCGCGGTGTATGGCGCCATCTACGCCAGCACCTCCATACAGTCCGTTGTTGGCGGCATTTACAATTGCCTCAACCGGCTGAATCGTTATATCGCCCTGAATGATTTTGATCTTCATAATAGCTAGAATAAAGTTTGCACCCCATATGTAACCCGAACTTCCAGATCGAGAAGCCAGCGTTTACGCCATAAGCCGCCGGCATAACCAACCAGATCATTGCGTGAACCAATCACCCGATGACATGGAACGATGATAGCGAGTTTGTTTTTGCCGTTGGCGGCTGCTGCGGCCCGAATCGTTTTTACGTCGCCCAGGCGCCTTGAAAGTTCAAGGTAGCTAATGGTTTTGCCAAATGGAATGCTCATCAGTTCATTCCATACTCTTATCTGAAATTCGGTTCCCTGCTGATGTACCGGAAAATCGAAACTTCGCCTTGCACCCTGAAAATACTGGATCAACTGTTCAATACACTGGATAGCCAGAACCGGCAATGGCTCGGAAGCAGGACGACCGGGGTCCGGCTGGTCTACAAATCCGATCTCATGAATCAGATCCTGGTTTCCATTAATGCGGACCAGTCCGAGAGGTGACTGGTAATATGCGGTGAATTCGGTCAGGGGTTTTGATTTCGGTTCAAACAAATATAAGAAAGTAAGAACGTTATTAAAACAGGCAAGGACCCCTTGCGGAACAATCTCTTTGTTTATTATCTGATCAATGCATCATTGGTTGATAATGTGATAATGTGATAATGATATGATGTGCAAATGTGATAATCATTGCTGTCCGGGTAAAAGTATTTCCCCTGGGCCTCGGAAGAAATCCGTTAAGAAAATTGAAACGGACGGTAGGAGAATGTGCCAATGTGACAATGTGATAATGTGATAATGTGGAATCATCAGTGTCCGGGTAAAAGTAATTCCCCTGGGCCTCGGAAGAAATCCGTTAAGAAAATTGAAACGGACGGCGTAAAATAAAAACAGTTGTTACCAAAGCCCGGAGATGATCCTTAGCCCGTAAGTCCTACCACTGCTGGGTTATATTGATTCGCTGTGACTTGTTTTTATTTAGCCGGAAGTTTCAATTTTTAGGATTTATTCCGGAGCCCGATTTTTTTGCTCCACTTTTTTTCTAAAA
>JAEZAY010000442.1 GCA_023427575.1 Bacteroidota bacterium
CTTTACTGGTGGTTGAATCCCCGGGTAAAAAACTGACCTCAAGACGCAAGAACAAAATATTGTTGCTATAAGCACGAAGGAAAAATTTAAAAAAACCATTTGTTGCGTCTTACTATACCAATGCCATTAACAGGGGAAAACCCTGAATAGCACTCTATTGCCTTTACAAACAATAAAACACTCTGCAAAGGCTAATTTTAATCATATATTTTCAGGAAAAAAAGTGGAAAGGGGCATTTACAATGACGGCTCGTAACTTACTGTTGATACAAGTTTCCAGGTAAATGGAAGATTATTAATCGACTGGATTAAAACCCGGATCTTTTTTTAAGGAATTGATTTCATATGATTCGATAATTTCGGGCACCGGAAATTTATTCGGGGTTACAACAGAACAAGAGTTTCCATTTTTCATCAAAAACACCCATTACATTGTTTTATACACCCGCTACTGCCCGATACGAAACGATGAAATACAACCGATGCGGTAAATCCGGAATTTTATTGCCGGCTATTTCGTTGGGACTGTGGCAGAATTTTGGATCAGAGGATGTTTTTGAAAACGGGCGGAAAATGATCCGTTACGCGTTCGATCAGGGGATAACTCATTTCGATCTGGCCAATAATTACGGTCCCGTTCCTGGTTCGGCTGAGGAAAAATTTGGCGCTATTCTCAAAAAAGATTTTACCGGAAATCTGCGCGACGAACTGGTGATATCAACCAAGGCCGGTTATGAGATGTGGCCGGGTCCCTATGGTAATTGGGGCTCGCGGAAATACCTGGTTTCAAGTTTAAACCAGAGCCTGAAAAGAATGAAGCTTGACTATGTCGATATTTTCTACTCGCACCGGCCCGACCCCTCCACCCCGATTGAAGAAACAATTGGTGCGCTACATTCGATTGTTCAACAAGGCAAGGCTTTGTATATAGGTCTTTCGAATTATAACCTGGAAGAGACAAGCAGGGCGCTGGAAATTTTGGATTCATTGGGCACACCATGTCTGATTCATCAGCCAAAATATTCAATGCTGGTACGCTGGGTGGAAGATGGACTGCTGGAATTACTGGAAAAAAGAGGAATTGGCTGTATCCCGTTTTCGCCCCTTGCGCAGGGTTTGCTTACCGACCGGTATCTGAACGGAATTCCCTCCGGATCGAGGGCTGCGCGTTCCACCAGCTCAATCAGGGAATCCGAACTCGGCGCCGAACGAATCCAAATGCTCCGGGAACTGAATCAGTTGGCAGGCAGTCGTGGGCAATCGCTGGCGCAAATGGCATTGGCCTGGCTTTTAAAAGATAAAAGAGTCAGCACTGTTTTGGTGGGTGCCAGTTCTGTAGAACAGTTGCAGGATAATCTTCAGGCATTAAGCAAAAGCAGTTTTACCGAAGCTGAACTGGAGAAGATTGAAAAAATTCTGGCAGGGACGAACGCGCATGCCGGCTGATTATGATCCGGCAATTATTATCAAACATTAGTGAATAGGAGTTTATATGAATCGATTCTTGTTAAAATATTTATTACCGATTTCCCTTATTATCCTGAACAGTACGGTAAATGCGCAGAAATTTGATACTGTTCTGGCCAGGCTGGATACCGAGTATCCGAAAGAAAAGATTTATGTTCATTTCGATCGTTCTGTTTACAATCCCGGAGAAACGATCTGGATGAAAGCATATCTGATAACAGGTACCATGCTTTCGCCCATAAGCACCACCATGTATTTTGATCTGGTTGATGAAGGGGGAAAGGTGATCGATCGCAAAACCGCCCCCATCGCCATGGGCGGAGCTGCTGCCGCCTTTGATCTGCCGGCCGGTTTTTCCGGTTCGGTTGTATATGCCCGTGTGTATACCAAATGGATGCTGAATTTTGAGGAGGAATATCTTTTTCTGAAAACAATTCCGATTGCCGGTACGGCCAAAACCGAATCTAAAACCGCTTCGAAAGAAACAGGGCCCCTGATCCATTTTTTTCCTGAAGGCGGCGATCTTATAAACGGACTGGTTTCAAGAGTAGCGTTTAAAGCCACCGATCGCAGTGGGCTTCCTATCCGGGCTGCCGGCGTGATCAAAAATAAAAAAGGTGAGCATGTAACAGAGTTTAACTCAGTACATGATGGGATGGGGATTTTTTCAATCCTGCCCGACCTGGCAGAAAAATATTCGGTGACCTGGAAAGATGATAAAGGAAAAACGTATCAGGCCGAATTGCCGGCGGTGAAAAAAGAAGGGGTTTCGCTGCAGGTTTATAAAGGCGATAGCGGAGTACGCTTTGTAGTGACCCGAACGCCTAACATGGTATTGCCCAATTCATCGGTGTACATAGTGGCGCAAATGAATCAGCAACTGATCTATCGCGCTAAAGGCAGCCTGGAAAAAACCAGTGGGATTTCCAGTGTTATTCCGTTAGCCGGCCTTCCTGCCGGCATTGCGCAGATAACCATCTTTTCAGAAGATCATAAACCGCTGGCCGAGCGGATCGTTTTTGTTAACAGCGATGATTATTACTTCATCACCGATCTGAACGCCGCATTGAAAAATGTTCAGAAGCGGGGCCGGAATGTTATTCAGATCGATGTTCCCGACACCCTGGAATGTAATCTTTCTGTTTCGGTTACCGATGCTGATCTGAATCCGATTCGTAAATCGGAAGACGATATTTTTTCAAAAATTTTGCTAACCAGCGAGATTAAAGGCTATGTTCACAATCCCGCTTATTATTTTTCCAGTACTGTGGATTCGGTACTTAATCACCTCGACCTGGTAATGATGACCAATGGCTGGAGAAGATTTCACTGGCCGGAAGTGCTGGCGGGTAAATACCCTCAAATAAAATACATGCCTGAAAATTACCTGGTGATAGATGGTAATATTTCAGGGCTTAGTCAAAATGTGTTATCAAGACAGGAAGTGACGGCTATTCTTCAGTTAAAAGACGGCCAGCAGCAGTTGTTAAATGTACCCGTGGAAAATGGAAAATTCACTATTCCCGGCCTCCTGTTCTATGATACCGCTAAAGTATATTATCAGTTCAACAACGATAAAAACAAGGTACTGACTTCCGCGGCTGTATTTCAAATGAAGAACAATCTTATGCCGGAAGCCTTGAAGAGCAGTCCCGATCCGGTATTAGCGGCCCGGCTGGAAAAACCTGATTCGGCCGTGCTGAATAAGAATAAGCAAATTGCCGGACTGGTTGCAAGTCTGGAAGAAGAAAAAAGAAAAGTTCAGACCCTGGAAAGTGTAGTTGTAACGGCCAAACAAAAATCAAAAGAAACCCTGATGGATGAAGAATATACTTCGGGTTTATTTCGTGGCGGCGATGGTTATACATTTATTATGGATGAGCTGAACACCAACAATTCCATGACTGTGCTGCAATATCTTCAGGGTCGGGTTCCGGGATTGCAGATTACCGTAAGTGGCCCGAACGCTACATTATCCTGGCGTGGCGCATCGCCGGCCTTGTTTATGAACGAAATGCCCGGCGATGTTTCGATGATTCAAACTATCCCCATGTCGGATGTTGCAATGGTCAAAGTTTTCAGGCCTCCTTTTATGGGTGCATTTGGTGGGGGCGCCGGTGGCGCCATTGCGATCTATACGAAAAAAGGGGAAGCCCGTTCAGCAGACATGAAGGGCCTGGATAATTCCAGCATTGCAGGTTATAGTCCGATCAAAGAGTTTTTCTCGCCCGATTATTCTAAAGTTTCTGAGGGAGATAACGATGCGGATTACAGAACAACCCTGTATTGGAATCCTTATGTTCTTACAACAAAAAACAAAAGGCGGGTTATCCTTAGCTTCTATAACAACGATATTTCAAAACGCTTCAGAGTGGTAATCGAAGGCGTGAATGAAAATGGAAAGCTCACGCGGATAGAGAAAGTTTTTCAGTAAGAAAGAACAAGATTGATCATTTAAAAAAGTTGAGATGGAATCATTAAAAGGAAAAAATGCATTGATCACCGGTGCAGGTAAAGGGATTGGTAAAGCAATCGCCGTTGCGCTGGCAAACGAAGGCGTGAATCTTGGGCTTATGGCAAGAACGGAATCGGATCTTCAGAAACTCGCCGATGAATTAAAATCCACTGGGGTCAAGAGCGCCTTCGCGGCTGCCGATGTTTCTAATCATGATCAGACCAGCGCGGCGGTGAAAAAAATTGAGTCTGCACTGGGTCCGGTTGTCATACTTATTAATAATGCGGGGATCGGAACATTCGGAAAATTTCTGGATCTGGAACCAGCTGTATGGGAACAGATGATCAGGGTAAACCTTTTCGGGGTGTACTATACAACCAGGGCAGTACTACCCTCCATGATTGAGCGAAAAACGGGCGATATCATCAATGTTTCTTCAACGGCAGGATTGAAGGGCGCTTCAGGCACCAGCGCTTACAGTGCCTCGAAGTTTGGGGTGTTCGGGCTTTCGGAATCGCTGATGCAGGAAGTTCGCAAACACAATATCCGGGTAACGGCTCTCGCACCCAGCACGGTGGTTACCGATCTGGCCTATAACTCGAACCTGATTTCCGGCGATCCGGATCGGGTTATGCATGCCGAAGATTTTGCCGAAATGATAATCGCACATCTTAAACTGAATCGCAGGGTTTTCATAAAAGAAGCATCCATCTGGTCTACCAACCCATAACCGTTTTTCAGATTCCAAACCAGGACTATGATATCAAGCATTCGTTTATTTACTTTCATTCTTTTTCTGACTATGAATTTAACGACATACGCTCAGAAGGAAAAGGAGAAACCATTAAAGGTTGCCGTAGCCGGACTTGCTCATGGCCATGTGTCGTGGATCTTGCGCAACGACAGCAGCCGAAATCTGGAGCTGGTGGGGGTTTATGATAAAAGTGCGGAACTGGGCGCCAGGCTTTTAAAACAGTTTAAACTGCCCGAATCCCTTTTTCATTCCTCGCTGGCAAAAATGCTGGATGATCTGAAACCCGAGGCGGTGGTTGCTTTCGGCTCCATTTATGAACACCTCGAAATTGTAAAGGCATGCGCACCCCGGGGCATACATGTTATGGTTGAAAAGCCGCTGGCAGTGAGTATAAAACACGCGGAGGAAATGGTGGCGCTTGCCAGAAAGCATAAGATCCACCTGCTTACCAATTACGAAACATCCTGGTATCCTACCACTTTAAAAGCCTACGAACTGGTATATGATAGCAGCACAACCGGCAAAATGCGTAAGCTGGTATTTCATCACGGTCATCAGGGACCGAAGGAGATCGGCGTAAGCAAAGATTTTTTCGACTGGCTAACTGATCCCGTTCTGAACGGTGGCGGCGCGCTGATCGATTTCGGCTGTTATGGCGCGAATATTATGACCTGGCTGATGAAGGGTCAGAAGCCTTTAACTGTTACAGCCGTAACACGGCAGTATAAACCGGAAATTTATCCGAAGGTGGATGATGAAGCAACTATTATCGTTACCTATCCCGAAGCCCAATGTATAATCCAGGCCTCCTGGAACTGGCCTTATAACCGCAAAGACATGGAGATCTACGGCAGTGAAGGCTATATCATGGCTGATAATTTTTCGGATATACGTTACCGTGGCCCGGGAATGAAATCGGAAGTAAAGAGGAAAGTTTCAGTTGAGGAAACGGGAGTTTATACTGATCCGTTCAAATATCTCAACGATATCATCCGCAATAAGATAAAAGTTTCTGAGTTCGGACTTTATTCAGCCGAAAACAATTTGATGGTTGTCAGGATTCTGGAAGCGGCCCGGGAATCCGCAAAGAGCGGGCGTACCATCCGCTTATAATAAAAATCAGGGTTGCCCTATGATGCGGACGACCCTGATTTTTTATGATCCCGAATTTAAGAACAGATCAATACTGGTGAAATCCCATCGATACAAATTCCAAAACCTCAGGCAGCGATTCACGCCAGTATGTCCAGTTGTGGGCACCTTCGCGAATCCTGAATTCATGGGGGATCTCTTTTTTCTTCATAGCAATATGCACCAGGCTGTTCCCTTCATATAGGAAGTCATCGTCGCCGCAATCGATATACCAGCGAACTGCTTTTTTAAGACTATCGGGCATGTTCCGGATCTGGTTCAGTACGGAATAGCGGTTCAGGTAATTACGCAGGCTTGTGTCGGCCAGATTTGGATTGTTCTTTTTTTGGGTTTGAAAAGCCTCTTCCAGGTCAACGGGGCCGGTGGAAGCACTTAAAGGGCAGGAAGCGGAAAACAGATCGGGTCGATGAAGAGCGTAGTTAAAAGCGCCGCCACCACCCATCGATAAACCTGCAACCGCACGATATCTTTTTTCGCCCTTAATCCGATAGGTTTTTTCAACATAGGGCATCAGTTCCTGAAAGAAAAAATCTTCATATCTCCAGGCATTCAAAACATCATTATAGTAACCTCTTTTACCGGTATTGGCATCGGGCATAACAATGATCATGGCCGTTGATTTGCCTTCGCGAATCGCCTTATCTGTAATGTTCAGAACTTCGCCGAACTGAACCCATCCCGTCTGATCATCGCCTCCGCCATGCAGAAGATAAAGAACCGGATACGATCTGGATGAGCTTTCATAATCCGGAGGAAGATAGATGGCAAACTTTCGGTCCATGTTCAAAATTTTGCTTTTCATGGAAAGATTGTCATACACTTTACCTGTTTGGGCAGCCGCCTGCAAACATCCAACTGTGAAAAAAATAATAAATAAATATTTCATGATCAGATTTAATTTATCACTGAAAGTTGTTTATATAACTATGAACTTAACCAAAACCTGCTTCGTTTCCAATTCGGGAATCTGAAATGAAGGCAAAAACCCTGAAAAGCAGAAAATTAGCTGCCCGGAATCTGAAGAAAACTCCGCAACGCCAATCAGGCCAATATAACCGCAGGCCGGCAATGAACTTCAGCCGTAAAAATTAGCAATAAAAAAAATTTATTTCACTGATTATAGCATGCTAATTGTGTATTGAAACATTCAACAAAGAGTTATGCATATTCAGTATAAAAAAAATATACATTTTACCAGGTTGCTGAAAGCCGATGGAAGGTTGCGTGAGTTTAATTTCAGACGGCTGACCGGGCAGGACGGGGAGTTTATATTTACCATTGACGTTAGTGATGACCGTGGAAACCGGATTCTTTTCAGAATGTCGAAACAGGGCAATACCTGGCAGATTACGGAAGAAAATAAAAACCTGCCATCCTGGGTTCTCGAAAACGAAACCCGTTTCAGCGAAATCATCCAGGAAGAAACAGGGAATGAATAAGTCGGGTTTCAAAAACTTATCATGATTTTCCGTTCATCCCATTGATTTCAGTATAAAACTTTGGGTTTTATTTTTTTCGATACCGGCGGTACAATTAAAAGCTCGTTTTGCTGAACTTATCTTCATTTTGCCGGGATGCGGATTTTCTGTATGCCTCCTGTAATAAATATTTCAATTTACAAACGATTGCTGTCCTGAACATGGCTGAGAAACAAATTGCTCATACGGGCAATTTTCTTTTATCAACTTATCAGGATCAGTGATCGTTCGTGCGGCAAAGCAGCAGGATCGGCAGCCAAAATGTCTAATTAACAGGATCAGGGATATTTCAGGGTGGCAAACAATATTTTGTTTCCCTGCCTTTTCCCTGAGTTTCCGAATCTTCACATGAGCTTCAGTCCGAATGGCAGCTAATTCCTGCATCGGGTGTTTGAATTCTATTACCAGGGCCGGATGTACTCGCAAAAAGTACATCCGCTAAATTTTGGTAACAGTACACAAAACACTGGATGTATGAGAAAATATACACTGCTTCTATCAGGACTTCTCTTTTTTGTTACAACTGCTTTTTCACAAACCCGAACAATCAGGGGCCGGATCACCGACGATATGGGAAATCCCATTCAGAATGCATCGGTACTGATCCGGGGATCCAATGAAGGGGTTGCATCGGAGCCAGACGGCAGTTTTACGATTCAGGTTCCCGCTTCAGCAACGGCCCTGATAGTTTCATTTATTGGTATGAATGAAAAGCAGGTTGACCTTACTGAAGCCGATTCTTACGATATCGTTTTATCGGCCCGGAGCAATGACCTGGAAGATGTGGTGGTGGTAGGCTATGGAACTCAAAAGCGTTCAAACCTGGCCGCCTCAATTTCTACTGTAAAAGCAACCGATCTGGAGAACCGGCCATTCACTTCGGTGGATCAGTTGCTGCAGGGGAAGGTGGCGGGATTACAGGCGCCTTTCCTGAGTGGCCAGCCCGGTGCGGCACAGGAGATCCGGATCCGTGGAATTGGTTCCGTTACGGCGGGGTCCAATCCATTGTTTGTGGTTGACGGCATTATCATGACCACCGGAGATCTTTCCGATAATACCACAACGGCCAATACCATGGCCGGGATAAACGTAAATGATATCGAATCGGTGAATGTTCTTAAAGATGCCCAGGCCACTTCCATTTACGGTTCCCGCGGCGCAAATGGCGTGATTCTTATAACCACAAAAAAAGGGCGGGTTGGTAAAACCCGGTTCCGCGCGGATGCGGAAATAGGCATTAATAAAATCGCGCCATTGCCCGATGCTGCCCGGTTCCTGAATGCCGATGAATGGATAACATTACTGGAAGAGGGGATTTTAAACGCGGGTGGCGATCAGTCGGATGTGGATTTTTACAGTGACTATTTTGGCAAGGGTTCCGGCATTAACACCGACTGGCGCGATGTAGTAACCCGGCAGGGTGCACAGCAGCAGTTCAACCTATCGGCCAGTGGCGGCGATGCCAAAAACCAATTTTATGTTTCCGGCGGATATTTTAAGCAGGAAGGTGTTGTGCTTGCTTCTGAATTTTCAAGATATTCATTCCGCGTTAACTACAAACATATCGCCAGCGACAGGCTTAATTTTACTGTTAACCTGAACGCTTCAAATTCCACACAACTGAGTCCAAGCAATGGCGGATTGTTTGCCAATCCCGTAGGTGCTATGCCCTTTCTCCGGCCAACTCAAAGTCCATACAACCCCGATGGCAGCCTGAACATCAATATCGATGGCTCTAATACGGCGAATGTTTTTAATGGTAATTACAATCCCCTGTATATAGCCGAGAACGACGTTAATAAACTCAATACAACCTTATTACAGGGCCAGGTTGGCGCAGAGCTGGCGATTCTCAGAAACCTAAAATACAGTTCGCGATTTAGTATTGATTACAACAATCTGGAGGAGAATAGCTTTTACAACCAGTATCATGGAGATGGAGCCGGACTGGGCGGTTTGGGTTATGTAGTGTACAATCGGGTCTTTAACTGGATCTCAACAAACCAGTTGGACTATAGTTCCCGCCTGGGTAAAAACGGTGATTTTCTGCTCGATGCCAAGCTGGGTTATGAGGCGCAGAAATCGCTGGGCTACGATTTAACCAGTTCTGCTTCGGGTTATCCTCCCAGCAACCGGCTTCATTTGCTGGTAAATGCATCTGAGCCTTATTTTGTTAGTTCAACAGGAGATGATTTCAGTTTTGCGGGAATATATTCTTCCGCTACTATCAACTATAATGACAGGTATGTATTGAGCGGAAGCTTTCGGCGTGATGGATCTTCAAGATTCAGTGAAGATAACCGCTTTGGCAATTTCTGGTCTGTTGGTGCAGCGTGGAATCTCGACCGTGAGCCTTTTATTGAAAGTATTACGGCTTTATCCTCGCTTCGCCTGCGCGGATCTTATGGTACTTCGGGCAATGCCGATATCGGGAATTATTCGTGGCGGCAGCAGATTGGATATGGATTTTCATATGCGGGCGCCCCGGGTGCAGTGTTTAATGTAGTGGGAAATCAAAGCCTTACATGGGAAAGTACAAATCAGGCTGATATCGGCCTCGAAGCCGGTTTCTTAAATGACCGGATCAGTTTTACACTTGATTTCTATCGCCGGATTTCGGATCGTTTGCTGTTCAATAATCCTTTATCCCTTACAAC
>JAEZAY010000479.1 GCA_023427575.1 Bacteroidota bacterium
TTGTAAATGACCCCTTCCACTTTTTTTTAGAAAAAAAGTGGAGCAAAAAAATCGGGCTCCGGAATAAATCCTAAAAATTGAAACTCCCGGCTAAATAAAAACAAGTCACAGCGTAAGAATATAACCCAGCGCCAGTAGGACTTACGAGCTAAAGAACATCTCCGGGCTTCGGTAACAACTGTTTTTATTTTACGCCGTCCGTTTCAATTTTCTTAACGGATTTCTTCCGAGGCCCAAGGGAATACATTTTACCCGGACTCCCATGTTTATGTAACAAAGAAGGATAATATAACAATAATAGATCCGCCCGGCTGAATCCGGGACAAATTTTTCCTACGCAGGTAGGTTTTATGGGTAAGGCAGAATCTTTTTGGTTCTGCCTTTTAGTTATTGGCAAACTCATGCTTCCAGCTGGAGGCTTCGGCTTCTTCATATTCAGGATAATAGTTACCCAGAAATATTTCCAGCACCGATTCGGCATATAGAGAAACATTTTGCCGGCTTCGGAGCTGATCTGCTGAAGATGTATAAAATTCCGGTGAACGGTATCCGGGAAATTCTATCGTAAACAAACGGATCGCCGGGCGATTGTATGCAGGATCAGGATAATTTTCCACTGCGGTGGAAGCCCAGCTTCCCAGCGATACGCCCGACCCGCGGTTATCGGGTAGTTTGGCGCCGCAAAAATTCCGCGGCTGAACTTTTCCCTTTGCCACCGGTACGGGATCTTTATAATACAATGAAGAGGGTTTCTCAGTTATCTTGTTTCCTAAAACATTTCCGCCTTTACGATGAATGAAATCGGCCATGCGAATGGCAAGCGCACTGTCGCTTTCATATCCAAGCGCTATTCCTTTGCTATCAGTTCGGGGATCGGCATAAATGCCAGCGCGGCTCGTGTCTCTTATGGCATGGACGTTCGCAATCCGGTCGGGCCTGAAATCACGGATAAGATCCAGCAGTATCGCGTTTTCAGTTTCAATCTTCCTGCCCATATGATCCTCGCAGGTTTCTTCCGAATGCCATTTACCCGGTGATGGCATCTGACGGTTAGGGTCAACCGAATTTTTATAGGTATATCTTCCGATGTTCTGCAATCCGCCCATCGCCTTCGGATTCCGGACTGCCGCTTCCGCATTATCCGGAAAAAGAACCGGGATCACCAGCACACTATAATAGGGCTGCACCCCATTCGAAAGCTTTTTAATGATTTCCTTTGCCACAGTTATCGACGAGAGTTCAGAGCCATGCATGCCTCCGATCACGAGAGCTCTGTACCGGCTTTTCCCCGGAAAATAACAGGCCTCGATCTCACGGCCTTCTTTTGTTTTTCCTACCGTAGCGGTCACGGGAATTGAAAAGCGCTGAAAGCTATAACGGCTATGATCACCTGAAGTATTTCCGCTGGCCATTACTGTGCTGACGCGTTTTACCGGCAGAAGGCTATCAACCGACTCAAGCTTATATGGCTGCCCGGGATTTCCCCTGAACAAATGCGCGCTTACCGGCATTAAACCCAGACCAAGTCCAAATAACAATATGTTTGTTATACGTTTCATAACATGAATAAATCCGATGATGTAATTGGTATTGAATTGCTCTTGGGTGGATAACGAAAATAGAATGATTTGCAGAGATAAAACAGCGCCTGAAATCAATTCACCTCTTTATGTGGTTCAGAAAGAATGCAGTGCGCCGGATACTTATCATGGGGATCAGGAATCGGTGGTTAGTACCACATGATCGGGGAAAAAAAACAGGTATAAAAGCAATTCAGAATGATATAGGCTTGCTTCCTGTTCAGGTTCCGGAATCCGCTCCCCGGTTTTGAGCAGACTGCACTGAGCGGTTATAGCGAACAGTTCTGTGCAGCCTGCCGCCTGCCTGTTTTGCAGGGTATCGACGGTTATTCTTTTATTCTTTTTCATTATTTTATTCTTTTCCGGTTGATAGCCGCACAAATTCCACACGCCGGTTTTGGGCCTTTCCTTCTTTGGTTTTATTATCTGCTACCGGCACAGTTTCGCCATTCCCCTCCCATTCAATGCGGTCGGCGGCGATTTTGTATTCACTCTGTAATGCTTTACCAACGGCCTCGGCGCGCTTTTCAGAAAGCGTTTGGTTTTTGTCATTAGCACCATCTGAATCGGTATGACCAATAATTTTTATCCGCATTCCGGATTCCCTGGTAAGAATTCCGGCTATCTCTTTTAATGTGCCGGCCGATTCAGGTTTAATTGTTGCCGAAGCCACATCAAACAAAATTCCGGTAGTCGAAAATTTTCCTTCTTCCATCAGTTTATGTCTGAGATCCGGATTTCCCGTTGCCACTTTAATATTGCTGATATAAAACCCCACCTCTTCATCTTTATAGCTCGATGAATTCAAACGGAAAAACAACTGGTTGAACATATGGTTAGCGGGTATGGCCATTGGAAGATCAAATTTTTTCTCACCGTTGATCCAGCAGCGGAACCTCGATTTTTGAACCTGTATGGCCACGTGCGAAACTTTTCCGAAATAGTCTTCCATATTCGCAATCCGCTGGGCCTCGGAACTGAAATAATGTTTGTTATCGAGAGCAGTTTCAAGTACTGCGGAACTCTGAGCTCCGCCATGTAACCGAAGCTGAACAGTGGCAGACTTAAACCTGTTCTGGGATTTGAGAAATTCATTGTCGTTGGCCGGAAGGGTTCCCGATGAAAGAAAACCAAAGCTGAGATACGGAAATGTATAGCCGTTATTTTTCAACTGGATAACCAGATCAAATCCCACAGTAAAATTTTCAGTAAAGGCTTCTGTATTTGAACTAAGGAAAACGGCGTTTTGAAAAAGCTGCAACCAGTTACCGGGGTATTTATTCAGTGTTACCAGCTCTGCCTTACCACCCGTATTCCAGTTTACAGGCAGTTCGCCGATAAGATCGGATTCAAATTGTTCGGCGTAAAGAATCTTATCTCCCGGAACGAAGTCAAATTTCGAATAACTCTTAACATTGTTTTCTGTATTTACTTCACTGCCCTTAGTCAAATCTTTATTTGCCTCCGAATCCGCTTCTTCCTGCATTGCCGGTTCTGCTTTTTTGCTGGCGGCAGGCGGTTTTTTTGGATC
>JAEZAY010000053.1 GCA_023427575.1 Bacteroidota bacterium
GCCGAACCCATGGTGCAGGAGCCTGTAGCACTTGCATGGGACGGGAATGGTAGAATGTTTGTGGCGGAAATGAACACCTTCATGATCGACGCGGCGGCCAGCGGCGAATTCGAAGCAAGCAGCCGGATCAAAGTTTTGGAAGACACCAATGGCGATGGCAGGATGTACAAATCACGGGTGTTTATCGACAGCTTTTTATTGCCCCGGGTAATTTTGCCGGTTGGTGATGAACTGCTGGTGGGATTAACCAATGTTCAGCATATCTGGGCCTACCGGGATACAAACGGGGATGGCGTAGCAGATATTAGGCGGATGGTTTTCCGGAATGATCGCCTGGATATAAGGAACCTCGAACATCAGAACGGAGGGTTGATCTGGAACCTGGATAACTGGATTTATCCAACCCGGGATAATCTTCGATACAGGTATAAAAATGGGTCACTGATTGCTGATACCTTGCCAGACAATATGATTGGGCAATGGGGCATGACCAGTGATAATTACGGCCGGCTTTTTTATTCAGAGGCAGGACCGGGATTACCTGCAGTTCAGTTTCAGCAAATGCCGGCTTACGGAGCTTTGAATTTTACGGATCAGTACAGTGCTTCATTTACCGTACCCTGGCCGGTCATTGGAAACCTGGATGCACAGGGTGGAAGAGAAGCGTTAAGATCGGAAGACAATACGCTGAAAAAGTTTACCGCCGGTTGCGGTCAGTCCATTTTTCGAGGCGATCGATTACCAAAGGATCTGATTGGAAATTATTTTATTGCCGAACCTGTTGGAAGAATTATAAAACGGGGCATTGTTGAAAACCGAAACGGAAAAATATATATCAGCGATGCCTATGCGCAAAAGGAATGGCTTGCTTCTGCCGATATGAATTTTCGTCCTGTTAATACTTATACGGGGCCAGATGGCTGCTTTTATATCGTAGATATGTATCATGGGATCATCCAGGAAAGTGAATGGACGGCGCCTGATTCTTACCTTGGAAAAATTATTGCCGAAAAAGAACTGTATAAGAACCGTGGTATGGGTCGGATCTACCGGGTAGTACATGATGATTACAAACCGGATCCTGTTCGCCCTTCGATGTTGAATGAAACTTCGGCAGCACTGGTAATGCATCTTGACCATCCCAATGGGTGGTGGCGCGACAATGCGCAGATAATCTTAATTCTCCGAAACGATGTTTCAATAGTACCGGCTTTGGAGCAGATCGTTTTGAATAATAATGGGCCCTTTACCGCAAAGCCTTCACATCTGGCAAGGATACATGCTTTATGGACACTGGAGGGCATGGAGCAGCTTAAACCCGAAATACTTTATAAAGCCTTCAACGATGAACATCCGCAGGTACGGAAGGCGGCGGTATGGATCAGTGAATTATTTATTAAAAAAGATGACCGGGAAACAATCGACCGATTGGCAAAACTAAAAAACGATGTATCTCCCGATGTAAGGATTCAGCTCTTCTTATCGCTTCGTTCGGCTTCTTCGCCGCAGGCGAAAAATCTTGTCGGGGAACTAATAAAAGCAAATCCGGACAATGAACTTATCCAATACTCAAACCAGACCTATCTTGAAGCGCAAAAAATGCGGGCAGCCGAATTGGCAAAGTCGCGGAATCTTAGTCCGCAACACCGGAAACTGGTTCAGGATGGCCAGGCGATCTTTAAATCCTTATGTGCATCCTGCCATGGTACCGATGGCAAAGGGATAAAGATGGGCGGAAAGGAAATGCCGGCGCCCCCGATCGCCGGTTCTCACAGGGTGCAGGGCGATAAAATTATGAACATTCAACTTTTATTAAACGGATTAAAAGGTCCGGTAGATGGAAAAACCTATCCCGATATCATGCCTTCAATGGATGCGCAAAGCGATGAATGGATTGCTGCCGTTTTAAGTTATATCCGGAATAGTGTGGAGATGCAAAACAAATCTTCTGTTGTAACTCCCGATGAGGTGAAAGATGTGCGCGCGAATACGCCGAAAATAGCCGGCGGGATGACGATACAGCAGTTGGAAATTTTTAAGCTCGGGCGGGCCGAAAGCGCAAACTGGAAAAAGAAATGAAATCATTATTATTAATACTAAGCTGTCTCGTCAGTTGCCTGTCCGTTTATACTCAGGGAAAAAAGTTCACCAATAAATGGGGGATGGAATTTGTTGAAATAAATGCGGGTGCGATTCGGATCGGACGTTTTGATCCACCTTACCCCCTAAAAAATCCGGATCCTAACCTGAACGAACATCCTTATTCGCAGAAGGATTTTCAGGCTGCTGAATTCCTGGCAAAAAGGGATTCCGATTCCGGGTTTCGGGCAATTATTGAAAAGCCATTTTACATCGGCGTATATGAAGTGACGCAGGCCCAATGGGAACAGGTGATGAATCATAATCCCGCCCGGTTTCAATCGGCGGAAACCGGCAGGCATCCGGTGGAGTCTGTGAGTTGGAATGAGATTCAGGCTTTTATTTTTCGGCTGAACGAAATGGATGATTCAAGAACCTATCGCCTGCCTACCGAATTCGAATGGGAATATGCAGCCTTCGCGGGTGAGGGCGATGATATCGCCTGGGACAAGATCCGCCAGCGGGCACAATTAGGCACAAAAACCACAAATCCGGTAGGCGCATTGGAACCAAATGCCTGGGGTCTTTACGATGTTCTGGGAAATGTTTGGGAGCTAACCAGCGATTTTTACAACGAAAAATTATTCGCCGATCCCGTTCCTCCAATATCCGGGAAATACAGGGTAATAAAAGGTGCTTCATTCACCGGAGATGTAAAAAATGCCACGCCAAAAACCCATGCAGCTGAACCGGCCAATGGCTGGGACCTGGGTTTTAGGCTGGTGGCTGAAGCCAGGTGAGCGTATAAAATGGCTATGGATTTTAAAGACTGAAAATGATAAAAAACAGCTGTTCTGATGAGTGCAAAATCTTCCGGGGACTGAAAATTGCCATCTTGTTATGGTTATTCTTGTTGGGGGCCTGTTCCATGCATCATGCGGGGATAGCCGAAGGTTACAAATCGGTTTTTAATGGAAAAGACAGCCAGGGCTGGCATATCAGCAGAAGTTCGCATCAGGGTACAACACCGTCTGTGGTTATTAAAAAAGGGGTGCTGGAACTCCGTCAAAATCCATTCGGCCAGGGAGGGGTTTTGTTATCAGATAAAAAATACCGTGATTTCGAGCTAAGCCTGGAAGTAAAGATCGATTCATTCAGCAATGGCGGCATTTTTCTCCGGTCAACTGAAAGCGGTCAGGCATACCAGATAGAACTTTCTGAACCAGGCGGAACCGGAAATTTATATGGTGAAAGGTTGGAGATAAGCCGAACGGCGGAAGCCGATCTCATCAAAGCCCGGTGGAAGGCAGGAGATTGGAATCATTTTCGGATCCGGATGGAAGGGGCGGTGCCGGTCATCAGTGTATGGATTAATTATGAATGGATGTATACGGTAACTCAAACTCAAAATGATTTTACCGCAGGAGCGGTAGAAGGATATATTGGATTCCAGGTCCATTGGTCTGCCACCTTTACAGCAGAAGCAAAAGCATTTGATATGTCTGCCTCCTGGAAACCCGGAGCAGTGCACCGTTTCCGGAATATATTCATTAAAGAATTGTAGTATATTTAAAAGGTGTTTAAACTAAGGTATCCTACCATCATTGGTGTCCGGTTAATAATTTTCAATTTACCTGAAACCTATATTAACAGTAAGTTACGAGTAGTCATTGTAAATGACCCCTTCCACTTTTTTTTAGAAAAAAAGTGGAGCAAAAAAATCGGGCTCCGGAATAAATCCTAAAAATTGAACCTCCCGGCTAAATAAAAACAAGTCACAGCGAATAAATATAACCCAGCGCCAGTAGGACTTACGAGCTAAAGATCATCTCCGAGCTTCGGTAACAACTGTTTTTATTTTACGCCGTCCGTTTTCAATTTTCTTAACGGATTTTTTCCGAGGCCCAGCGAAGAAATTACCCGGACACTACTGATCCTACCATCAACCAATGACTAATTAAGATCTCCGGGATCTGTTTTATGATCATTGACC
>JAEZAY010000247.1 GCA_023427575.1 Bacteroidota bacterium
GATGCATTCCTGCGGCCAACATATCCATCTGCCTGTTCCCATAAATAAAATACTTTTGCAGCATTATGAGTAAAGAAAGCCGGAGAGGAATTATTCTGATGAATCTGGGTTCACCCGATTCCACTGAAGTAAAAGATGTACGGAAATATTTGATGGAATTTTTGATGGATGAAAGGGTTATTGACTCGCCATATCTCTGGCGCCTGATTCTGGTGGGAGGAATCATTGTTCCTTTCCGGGCACCAAAATCTGCGGAAGCTTATCGTTCCATATGGACGGAGGAGGGATCGCCGCTGATCGTTATTAGCCGCCAGCTGGAAAAAGCGGTTCAGTCGGTGGTGGAAGAACCGGTCGAAATTGCCATGCGATACGGAAACCCATCCATGAAGGAAGCGTTTGATAACCTGCTTAAACGGGATCCGGGCATTGAGGAAGTGCTTGCTATTCCCTTATACCCGCAGTATGCCATGTCGTCTTTTGAAACCGCTGTGGAGCATGCAAAAGCCGTTTATAAAAAGAACAATTATCCATTCACCCTATCCTTTTTAAAGCCTTTTTATGATGAGTCGCTGTATATAGAAGCAATGAAGGAATCGATCCGGCCTTTTCTGGAACAGGAAGACTATGATCATGTTTTGTTCAGTTATCACGGGATACCCGAAAGGCATATTTATAAAGGCGATGTTACCGGAACGCATTGTTTAAAAACGCCGGACTGCTGCGAAGTGAATTCGGTGGCCCATCAGCAATGCTATCGCCATCAATGCCTGGCAACTACCAGGATTCTTGCGCATGAACTGGGCATTCCCGCCGGAAAATTCAGCTATTCTTTTCAATCCCGGTTAGGGCGTGATGAATGGTTTAAACCGTATACGGGCGTTCAACTGGAGGAAATGCCAAAGCAGGGGATTAAAAAGCTGCTGGTGGTTTGTGCCGCCTTCGTCAGTGATTGCCTGGAAACACTGGAAGAAATTGCGGTGGAAGGGAAACACAGCTTTATTGAATCCGGAGGTACAGATTTTACCATGGTGCCCTGTTTAAATGTAGACCCCTTATGGGTAAAGGCCCTGCAAACCTGGATCAGGGAGTATCGGGAGGGTAAAACTGAATTGATTTTACAATAGAGCGCATGTACGAATATATTAAGGCCTTACACATCATTTTTATCGTTACCTGGTTCAGTGGATTGTTCTATATCGTACGGTTATTTGTATATATGGCGGAAGCCAATCAGAAATCCGAACCGGAAAAATCCATCCTTATCAATCAGTTTTCACTGATGAGTCGAAGGCTCTGGTACGGAATAACCTGGCCTTCAGCCATCCTAACACTTGTTTTTGGCATCTGGATCTGGTCAATGTTGGGGGTAACCCCGGCCTGGCTGCTTGTGAAGTTGGGATTTGTATTGGGACTCTTTGTTTATCATTTTACGCTTCACATCATTTTTCGTCAGCAGGCGGCGGGAATTTTCAGATACAGTTCCACCCAACTGCGGATCTGGAACGAGCTTGCCACCGTTTTCCTGGTAGCTATTGTTATGCTGGTAGTAGTAAAACAAAGCCTGAGCTGGTTTTGGGGAATGGTGGGGCTGGCCTGTTTCATTATTGTGCTGATGGCTGCTATTCGGATCTATAAGTGGGTGAGAACCAGGGGGCTAAATAAATAAAACCTCTTACAAAAGAGGTTTTATTTATTTTATTCATTTCAATGGATCTGGCCTTAACTTTTGTTTTTGAGGATATTCACCTACCGAAGGTTTGTCACAGGTTGCTTAATAGATTAAATACGGGGGGTGCGGATAACAGTTTTAAAAAAGGAAAGGGGAGTAGGAATACTCCCCTTTTTTTAACCCCTAAACCCTAAACCGTAGAAAAACGTTTATAATTAGTTACTGTTATCAGCTCTTATTGCATGGTGGCAATGCTGGAATTATTTTCACAAACTATGCCAAAGATCAATTTCCCGAAATTCTTTTCTTCATCTAAAAGTTTACCATTACAATTTCAACAGGTATCCGAAATTCAGGAACTACTGGCATGGCCTATTACAATGTTTAGCCAGGCCGGGTGATCTGGTGGAATTGATTCAATTATTATGCCTGAAAGGGCCTATTATTTAGTAACTTTGCCAACTTTTATACTATATTCCGCAATTTTTTATGGCCGATAGATACCGAGAATTTTCACATTTAAATCTTCCCGCTTTTGAGAAAGAAATCCTCCGGCGTTGGGAAGAAAAACAGGCATTTGAGAAAAGCGTTTCATTACGTGAGGGTTCCCCTGCTTTTGTATTTTATGAAGGGCCTCCCAGCGCCAATGGCTTACCGGGAATTCATCACGTAATTGGGAGAACGATGAAAGATCTGGTTTGCCGCTATAAAACAATGAAAGGATTTCAGGTGAAGCGGAAAGGCGGATGGGATACCCACGGTTTGCCTGTAGAATTGGGCGTAGAAAAAATGCTGGGAATTACAAAGGAAGATATCGGTAAGAAAATTTCCGTAGCTGAATACAATGAAGCCTGCCGGACCGATGTTCTGAAATTCAAAGATAAATGGAATGAGATCACCCGCAAGATGGGGTATTGGGTGGACCTGAACGAGCCCTATGTAACCTTTGAAAACGAGTATATTGAGTCGCTTTGGTGGATCCTGGCAGAATTGTATAAAAAAGGCTATCTCTATCAAAGCATCAGCATCCAGCCCTATTCGCCGGCTGCGGGCACCGGCCTCAGTTCGCATGAACTGAACCAACCCGGTACATATAAAAATGTAAAAGACACATCGGCTGTCGCCATGTTCAGGGCGATCAAAGATGAAAAATCAGGTTTTCTGTTCGAAGAACTGGAAACAGCCGATGCAGAACTGTTTTTCCTGGCCTGGACCACCACTCCATGGACGCTTCCCAGCAATCTGGGCCTGACAGTGGGCGCTGCCATTGAATACGCCCTGGTCAAAACCTTCAATCCCTATACGCATCTTCCGATAAATGTAATCCTGGCTAAGGACCTGGTAAACAAGTATTTTAAGCCGGAAGGAGAGACGCACGAGCCGATGGATTTTAATGAAGGCACCAAGATTCTTCCATGGAAAATGATAAAAACCATTAAAGGGAAGGATCTGGAAAATCTCCGCTACGAACAATTACTTCCTTTTGTAGCCAATAGCCGCGATAAAATCGAGGGCGACCCATTTAGGGTGCTGATTGGTGATTTTGTGACGACAGAAGACGGTACCGGGATTGTTCATACGGCCCCGGCTTTTGGTGCTGATGACTATAAAGTGGGCCGGAAGTACGGAATCGGTATTCTTACCATGGTAGACCGAGAGGGTAAATTTGTGGATGGCCTGGGTGAATTTAGCCACCGCTATGTAAAAAACTATAAGGACGAGTCGGATTATGTAGACGTGAACGTGGATATCTGCGTAAAACTAAAAAAGGAAAACCGGGCTTTTAAGATCGAAAAATACGAACATAATTATCCGCATTGCTGGAGAACCGATAAGCCGGTTCTTTATTATCCGCTGGATGCATGGTTTATAAAAACCACTGCGGTAAAAGACCGGATGGTAGCATTGAATAAAACCATTAACTGGAAGCCAAAGTCAACCGGTGAAGGCCGGTTTGGAAACTGGCTGGAAAATATGGTGGACTGGAACCTTAGCCGCAGCCGGTTCTGGGGTACCCCTTTGCCGGTGTGGAGAACGGAAGACGGCCTGGAAGAGCGCTGTATTGGATCGATCGGGGAATTAAATGAAGGAATAATTAAGGCAAACCAGGTATTGGGTGGGGATGTTAATCTTCATTACCTGCATGAAGGTATCCTCGATTTGCATAAGCCATATCTTGACGAAATAGTACAGGTGAGTGATTCCGGTAAACCGATGAAAAGGGTTCCGGACCTGGTGGATGTATGGTTCGACAGTGGCGCGATGCCCTATGCGCAATGGCATTTTCCTTTTGAGAATAAGGAGCTGTTTGAAAAGAATTTTCCCGCCGATTTTATTGCCGAAGGGGTTGACCAGACCCGGGGCTGGTTTTATACATTGCATGCGCTGGGGGTGATGTTGTTCGACAGCGTGGCATATAAAACCTGTGTTGCCAACGGGCTGGTGCTCGATAAAAACGGCAACAAGATGAGCAAAAGGCTCGGAAATGTGGTGGATCCTTTTAAGACCATCGAGGATTTTGGAGCCGATGCCACCCGTTGGTACCTGATAACCAATGCATCACCCTGGGATAGCCTGAAATTTGACCTGGAGGGAATAAAAGAAGTTCAGCGTAAGTTCTACGGAACCCTGTACAATAC
>JAEZAY010000088.1 GCA_023427575.1 Bacteroidota bacterium
GAGTATTGAAGCGTTCGTGCAGGCCGTTATAAATTACTTTTATTTTTTCATCTTTCAGTTTCAGACGTTCGCCAATCACCTGTTTTTCAAATTCCGAAACCGTTATTACCAGCTCGCTCCGCTCCACTACTTTCGGAACCACAAACCGCCGGTAGAGGTTACCGAAATTCTGGTAGTTGGTGCCCTTAAAATCCACTTTTTCCAGAAAGATAATATCGTGCAGTGTCAGGATCAGCGGCACCGGGCATAATACCGGCGCCGAATTACAGGTGCTGTGAAGAAAATCAACTTTTTCCTTTTTCACAGCTATGGGCAACCGAATCTGCTCCCAGTCTGCATATGAAAAAGATCGTAAGGTTTGAATATCGAAATTATCGGTCCGGCTGATGCAATGTTCATTTTCGTCCTTCCGGGCAAATAAAATATATTCATTCGATTTATCAAGCACCTGGATCTGCCGCATTAATTCCATTGCGGCCACTTCCATCCCGTGTTTCTTCTTTCTGAAAAGCCGTTGGACTTCAATGCCTACCCTCATACTATAAATCTTTCAGTCGGCAAGTTTATGCAATCTGTGCCAACAATACAATAATCGGTTAATATAAGACAGAATTTGCCAGCGGAATCTCCATTTATCCTTTCAATCCGAACAGTCCGGTATTTAACAATTGAAGTGTTTGAATTTTGTTTACTGACGGAACCAGGATTGAAACATTGTGTTTGCTGCCTCCATAACTTACCATCCGCACCGGCACTGCCGACAGAGAATCGAAAAGTCGGCGCAATACTTCCGGTGTTTGCGCGATTTCGTTTCCGACCACGGAAATAATCGTAAGGTCTTTTTCAAAACCGATTGATCCGAAGGGTTCCAGCTCTTTCACAATTTCTTTAAGATATCCGGGATTGTCGATCGTTACACTTACTGCCACTTCCGATGTGGTGATCATATCGATTGATGTACGATACTTCTCAAACACTTCAAAGATCTTGCGCAAAAAGCCGTAAGCCAGCAACATTCGGCTACTCTTGATGTTTATAGCGATAATACCGTCTTTGGCCGCCACCGCTTTCACTCCTACCGAACCCGCCTCTTCTACTATCAGCGTGCCATGCGCCTCCGGTTGCATGGTGTTGAGCAACTTAACGGGTACATTAAAAAACTGCGCGGGCCAGATAGAGGCGGGATGCAGAATTTTAGCGCCGAAATAGGCAAGTTCGGCGGCTTCTTCAAAACTCATCTGTTCAATCGGCCGGGTTTCCTGCACCACCCGCGGATCGTTATTGTGCATTCCGTCAATATCTGTCCAGATTTCACAAACTGAAGCCTGGATAGCGGCAGCAATCAGTGAGGCACTGTAATCACTTCCACCTCTTTTCAGATTATCAACTTCCCCACGGGAATTGCGGCAGATATATCCCTGCGTTACGTATAGTTTTTTCTCACCGTGCTGTTTCAGCAGCTGCGATAACTTCACTTTTATATTTCCGATCTGCGGTTCATCATTCGCATCAATGCTCATAAATTCAAGAGCAGGCAATAAAGAATGATCGATGCCTTTTTCTTCCAGATAAACAGAAAATAATTTTGTAGATAAAAGTTCGCCCTGGGCCAGAATATCCTTGCTCAATGCTTCACTAAAGGAGATGCGAAGAATTATATTCAGAAATTCAAAATGTTCACTGACGATCGCGCGGGCTTTTTCCCTCGCTTTTTCCGTTGCAACCAACGACTCAACAAAATTTTTATAATGTGATTCAAGGCTGTCGATATGCTGTTTAGCTGTTTCTTTATCCCCGGAGGCCATGGCATCTCCGATAGAAACCAGCGCATTTGTGGTGCCGCTTAACGCACTTAATACAACGATCGCGGGCTCTTCACCCCTTGTCACCAGATCAGCAACCTGATGCATACGTTCCGGCTTTCCAACAGAGGTGCCTCCGAACTTCATTACTTTCATTGATTCAAATTTTTGGCCAGCAAAGATAGGGATAGAGATGATGGCGATCTTAGATTTTACACGCAAGGTGCCGAAAGGCTATTTTATTAAGGGAACAAATGATGAACAGGATCAGATCTCCTGAAAATATTTACGTTTTATTAAATCCGATAGCTTCCGGATTAAGTTATATTTCTGAAACATTGTTGTCCGGATAATAACTTTCTATTTGCCTGAAACCCGTATCAATAGTAAATTAGGAGCAGTCATTGGAAATTTCCCCTTCCACTTTTTCTGGAAAAAAAAGGAAGCAAAAAAATCAGGCTCCGGAATAGATCCTAAAAATGGAAGACACCGGCCAAATAATTTACCCGGACACTTATCTTTCTGAAATGCTGATAAACAAGTTTTATTATGTCAGAAATTCTGTCGGGAGTTCAAGTTTCTCCGCCACCCGTTTTAAATCATCCACCACGGCTGCAATCAGCGGGATGCCCGATGCTTTTCTTTCCACTTCCATTTCTCTTTCCGGATCGCCGGGAATAAGTACCGGTTTTTCACCATCCACCGGTTTGGCTGAACGAAATCGGCGGATCCAGTTATCCATATCCTTTTTAAATTCGGTAGCCGGCCTGAAGGCATCAATTCGCATAGCCCCAAAAAAATGACCGATTCCTTTACCGGGCATATTCTCAGGCATGGGCACATAGGCCGGAAATGGAGGAACCCAGGGGCCATAGTTCGCACCGCTTAAGATTGCCGAAAAGATATCAACAACAGCACCCAAAGCATATCCTTTATGACTGCCGTGATCGCGGTCGCCGCCAAGCGGGAGCAGTGCTCCACCCTTTTTTAATTCATGTGAATCAGTGCAGGGATTGCCATCTTTATCCTGAACCCATCCCAAAGGAGCCTCCAGATTTTTCCGCTGAAGGATTTCCAGTTTTCCATTTGCAGCGGTGGTTGTAGCCAGGTCGGCAACAAATGCCGGTTCCATACCTGCTGGAATTGCAACACAAATCGGGTTTGTACCCAAGAGCCGCTCCTTCGAAAATGTTGGGGCCACCAGGGCGC
>JAEZAY010000258.1 GCA_023427575.1 Bacteroidota bacterium
GGCTACAGATCATCTCCGGGCTTCAGTAACAACTATTTTTATTTTACGCCGTCCGTTTCAATTTTCTTAACGGATTTATTCCGAGGCCCGGGGGAATATATTTTACCCGGACACCACTGATTATCACATTATCAAATTATCAAATTATCAAATTAAAAACCGGTCTTATCTCCTGACACGGTTCATTTCCTTTGAAAACGATGGCTGATCCGGGCTTCTTTTTTACCCGCCTCATACTCATAGAAACCTTCCCCGGTTTTAACCCCCAAAAAACCGGCTTTCACCATATTTACCAGTAAAGGACAGGGCGCGTATTTAGGATTACCAAAACCATCATGCAAAACTTCCAGAATGGCCAGGCAAACATCCAGTCCGATAAAATCGGCCAGCTGCAGGGGCCCCATGGGATGAGCCATCCCCAGCTTCATGATCGTATCAATTTCCTCTACGCCGGCAACCCCTTCATACAGGCTGTAAACCGCTTCATTGATCATCGGCATCAGGATCCGGTTGGCAATAAAACCCGGATAATCATTCACCACGCAGGGTACTTTATTAAGTTGCCGGCTTAATTCGGTTATCTGATCCGAAACTTCCTTTTCGGTGGCGTAGCCGTTGATGATCTCTACCAGTTTCATCACCGGCACGGGATTCATAAAATGCATCCCGATCACTTTTCCCGGGCGGCCTGTGACGGCCGCAATTTCTGTAATTGAAATGGAGGATGTATTGGTGGCCAAGATTGCCGAAGCTGGCGCCAGAGCATCCAGGTTGCGGAAGATCGTTTTTTTCAGCTCGAGGTTTTCAGTAGCGGCCTCAATCACCAGTGAGCTGGCTCCCACCCCCTGCTCCAGGTTGGTAAAGGTCTTAATCCGCGCCAGCGATTCGTTTTTTTCATCTTCCGATACGGAGCCCGTCAGAACCTGGCGATCGAAATTTTTCTTAATCGTGCCTAAGGCCCTTTCCAGCTGGGCGGCCTGAACGTCAATCAGGTTAACCTGAAAACCATTTTGAGCAAACACGTGCGCAATGCCGTTTCCCATTGTTCCCGCTCCAATTACTGCAACCTGTTTAAACATGATAAAGTTTTTTGTTTTTACCGGCTGGGTTCCGGTTTAATTTCAAGATTCCGCAGATCTTCAAAACGATATATGGCCTCTGTAAGCTTTGATTTTGGGATCCCGATGGTCATGGTACAGAACAAATTCATTTCCTGATTAATCACCGTGCAGTTCATCTGTTTTACCAGTTTCATCACCTCATTGATCATTGTATAATCAAAGCTTACCACAAAGTTTTTTTCAATCGGCATCTGCACGACCGGCAAGGTTTGAAGAACCAGCGAGGCGGCGCTTTTATAAGCGGCAATCAAACCCGGAACTCCCAGTAATGTACCACCGAAATACCGGACTACTACAATCAAAGTATCGGTTAACGACTTACTGTCTATCTGTCCAAGAATCGGTCTGCCGGCCGTTCCGGAAGGTTCTCCGTCATCGCTCACCCGGAATTGATTCTTATCGATCCCCAACCGGTAAGCAAAACAATGATGGGTGGCCTTTGGATGTTCTTTTCGAACCAGATCCAGCCGTTTTTTAAAATCCTCCACTGTTTTGACCGGATAGGCATAGGCAATAAATTTACTGCCCCGATCCTTGAATTCAGCTACCGACTCCTTACCAATGGTATTGTAAAACTCCTGTTCACTCATGCTCTTCCGATTTATCCGAAAGCGATCAAAGCTATAGCAAATAGTGATAATCCAATTCCAAACCAGTTTATCAGAGTCAGCCTTTCGCTGAATACCAGGGCAGCAATAACGGAACTAAACAACACAATTCCCATATTGTTCACCGGAATGATCATCGCGCTTTCACCGGGAAACTGGTTCAGGGCATGAATCAAACACCAGATCGAAAAGTAATTTGGCACCCCGATACAAATGCCCGCAGCCGCCGCTTTAAGCGAAAGATTTTGTTCCCCTCTGAGAACCTGAATAGCTACCGTGATCAAACCAATAGCGGCCGCCGAGCCAAAAGCCGTGGTCAGATACTGATCCTGGTTTTGCGGATTTAGAAAAACGGTTTCCACATATTTAATCATCGAATCGAGCAGGCCGCTGCCAAAAAATAAAATGACCGGCAACAGCATCAATAAGATCCCAACTCTTCCGGGGCCTTTTTTCGATTCCGTTCCGGAAGGATAACAGGTTAAAAATACGGCCGCCAGTGCCAGCGCAATTCCTCCTACCTGGACCCAACTGCTTTTCTCTTCATACAAATAAATAGAAAAAACATAAGGGATAACGAGTGATAATTTGTTAGCAACCGAAGCTACTGCCAGCCCGATCCGCTGGGTTGTTTGCGCGATAACATTAAACAGCAAAATAAATATAGTACCCATTCCCAGAGCCCAAAAAAACCAGGGCTCCCGCAGCGTCGTTTGATTAAAGGGAATTTCACCATTTACGATACTGCCGGTTATCACACAGGTTAGATAATTAAAAACAATGGCCTGAAAAGTATTGATTCTGAATTTCGCTACATACTTGAACGAAATAGTGAGCCAGGATGTTAATATAATACTGCCAATCAGATATAGCACGGCTACGTATTCTGTGAATTTTTATAATACCGCAATCGGTCATTTAGGATCCGTTCTTCCCGCAGAAATTTTTCCAGGGTTAATACGGGTGCATCAATGCCGTTTTTTACAATCAGATTTTCGTTTGTTATGATCCGGGCTTCATCCCAGATCCCGGCATCTATGAACGACTGCAATAGCGTTCTTCCACCCTCCACCAGCAAAGAACCAAGTTTCAGATCCAGGCAGGCGGAAGCAATGGAAGGTATTAGATCTGATCCCGCGCTAATCCGGTAATAGACCAGGTTCCGATGCGCTTCATGTCGGCTTGTATTGAATACAATTGTCTTAACGGATTGATCAAAAAGTTTCAAAGACAATGGCAGCCTCAGGTCTAAATCAAGTACCACCCGTACCGGATTGCCTCCGGTCCAGTGCCGGTTAGTCAGAAGCGGATCATCGAACAAAGCGGTATTTGTGCCCACCATGATCGCTGCTTCTTCGGATCTCCATTTATGTACCAGCCTGTTGGTGAACTGATTTGAAATATGCAGCCTTGAAAAATTGGAGTGAGCTATTTTTAAATCGGCGGACTGCGCCCATTTTAAAACAATCCGGGCTCTTTTACTAAGAAGGTTTGTATAAAAGTCCGCGATCAGTTCCCGGCATTCCTCTTCCAATACACCGGTTTCAACTCTTATTCCCGCATCCTGCAGTTTCCGGATTCCCGATCCCGATACCTGCGGGTACGGATCCCTGCACCCGATTACAACATGCGGAATTTTTTTTTGAATGATCAGATCAGCACAGGGAGGTGTTTTGCCATAATGACTGCAGGGTTCCAGCGAAACATATAATGTAGAAGAAGAGATTCGTTTTTCATCATCCGGCTTTACCGAGCGGATACAGTTCACTTCTGCATGCGGACCACCAAAGTACCCGTGAAAACCCTCTCCGATGATGCGGTTTTCAAATACCAGCACCGATCCCACCATTGGATTGGGTGCCACTTTTCCCGCAGCGAGTTTTGCCAGTGTAATACAACGCCTGATATATTGCTGATGATTCCCTGTTTCCAAGCTCTCAAAAGTATGAAACCAAAATCAATTAAGTTTGCTTTCATGTCTATTCTCGAAGCAGAGAAGCAACTGCAAACCGCCATTGCCCGCATCTACGACCAGCGTGAAGCATCGAATATCGCCGACTGGGTGATGGAATTCCTGACCGGGTTTCAAAGATCTGAACGAAGATTAAAAAAAGATCTGGCGCTGAATGAAAATCAAAAAATAAAACTCGACGAAATCAGAACTGCCCTATTGCAGAATAAACCGGTTCAGTATGTGCTGGGAGAAGCTTTTTTTTATGGACTGAAACTGGAGCTGAACAACCATGTTCTGATTCCCCGGCCTGAAACTGAAGAACTGGTGGACTGGATTGTTCAGGATTCAAAATATAAATCCGGCCTTTCCATTCTCGATATCGGAACGGGATCTGGCTGCATACCCCTGGCACTAAAATCTAAACTGGCAAGTGCTGAAATCTTTGCAACAGATATCAGTGGCGATGCGCTTGAACTGGCAAAGCGCAACGCATTTATGCTTGGACTGGAAGTCGAATTTTTTCTAAATGATGTTTTGGATGAAAAGGCAGTTGAATCTCTGCCGGAACTGGATATTTTGGTCAGCAATCCTCCCTATATTCCCTCAATAGAAAGAGAAACGATGCATCCAAACGTGCTGAATCATGAACCTCATCTGGCGCTTTTCGTACCGGATGCTGATCGTTTGATTTTCTACCGGAACATCCTGCGGATTGCTTCCGTAAAATTAAAAAAGGCAGGAGCCGTATACGTTGAAATACACGAGAAAATGGGCAATGAAATGCTTGAACTGTTTGTACAACATCATTTTGAAGCTGAATTGCGGCAAGACTTTCAGGGAAGGGCCCGAATGATCAAAGCCCGAAAAAGAATCTGAGTTTCGATTCGTTTTCGGGCCTGGAATCAGTAGTGTCCGGGTAATTTCTTCGCTGGGCCTCGGAAAAAATCCGTTAAGAAAATTGAAACGGACGGCGTAAAATAAAAACAGTTGTTACCGAAGCCCGGAGATGATCTTTAGCTCGTAAGTCCTACTGGCGCTGGGTTGTATTGATTCGCTGTGACTTGTTTTTATTTAGCCGGAAGTTTCAATTTTTAGGATTTATTCCGGAGCCCGATTTTTTTGATCCACTTTTTTTCTAAAAAAAAGTGGAAGGGGTCATTTTCAATGACTGCTCGTAACCTACTGTTGATATGGGTTTCAGGTAAATTGAAAATTATTACCCGGACAGCAATGGCCTGGAATTAATTAAAAAATTCGTTTTTTTACTGCACCCCTGCTTTATCCACCATTAATACGGTTTTGGCGCCCAGGTCGCGGGCTACCCGCATTACGGCCACCACTTCATCTACCGGAACCAGTTTATCGGCATTGATGGCAATGGTTGCATTGGTTGAATCTTTTGCGATCAGCGGTTCAAGCGCTGCCTTCAGTTCTTCAGGCTGAAATTTTTTCCCGTTGATAATGTATTCATGACCAACGTTAATATTAACAACTACGTTTTGTTTTGTTTTAGTATCACCTTTCGCCTTTGGATTCGACAGTTTGATCACATTGGGATTGGCCAGCGTTGCGGCAATAAGAAAGAACATCAAAAGTATAAACAGAATGTCATTCAATGGTCCTGTCTGCACTTCGGCATGTGCTCTTAACTTTCTGCGGATATTCATAATTCGTTTCAGTTTTTTGGATCAGATCGGCGATCTTAAATCCGGTTAGCGGGTCGGTTCCTGTAAAATATCCACGAATTCGGCGCTGGAAGCTTCCATACGATTGGCGGTTTTATCAATCTGGGTGTTCAGATAGTTATGAGCGATATAGGCCAATAATCCGATGATCAAACCCACGGCGGAAGAGATCAGTTTTGTATAGATCCCATCGGCCATCGACTGAATGGTAAATTCGCCGGTGGAGGCCAGGCGGAAGAACAACTGGAACATCCCGAAGATCGTTCCCAGGAATCCGGTCATCGGAGCAATCCCGGCAATCAGGGCCAGAATATTCATGTTACGTTCCATTTTATACATTTCCAGCTTACCCACATTTTCCATGCTTTTTTCAATGGCGTCAATGGGTTTTCCAATCCGCTGAATTCCCTTGTCAATAATGCGGGCTACCGGATTGTTGGTATTCTTCGCCATGGATCGGGCTGCAGATACATTTCCCGATACCACATTATCCCGGATAATATTCATAAAATTTTCATCCAGCCGCGAAGCCTTCCGAACATAAAGCAGCCTTTCAATAAAAACATACACGGCTATCACAAACAATAATCCCAGGGGTATCATCAGAATTCCCCCCTTCGACAACATGTCCATTAAACTGATTTCTGGATTAGCCTGCGTGCCGGATGCTGTTTGCAGAGCGCTGTTAAGGGTGTCTATCTGCAGTAAAAACCAATTCATTAAGTTGTTTGTTTAATTCGTGTAAATGTAATCAAATGTGTGCCTAAAACGTTTTGAACGCTTTAAAATTTCTTAAAGGATTGGTAAACTCACTTGCTTACAAAATATATTTTTCGGATCCAATTCGTTAATCAGCCTAATAAAATCATGAATTCAGGATTTCTGCGGGTAAAATCTTAAATTTAAAATCCACCGAAAGTGTACAGCATGAAAAAAAATGTAAATACAGGTGCCGTTACAGGCATCGTTCTTTCTTTTCTGCTTATGTCATCGATTGCGGTTAAGAATGAATTTCCGCCCGCTTCGGCAAGGGAAGAGCTGGTTTTCCTTCTCATTTTTTTGGGTGTTGCCGGAATGGTATTCTGGATTTCCATGAATTTTCTAACCAAATTCCTCACGGTAAGATTGCCGGTTTTAAGCTCCGCTGCTGTAGTTGCCGTGATCACGGCATCGATCCTGACCGGTTTGGGAGGTTTTATTTACAGCTCCTATATTGATCCGCAGATTTTGACCGCTCTTGATCCGGCCGGTAATGATTCGACGGAATCGAGAGCATATTCTTTCATATCCGTTTCATCGCCCAATACAAAGCTGCAGCCTGAAACCGGGATTGATTTCGCCATTCTTATTTTTAAAGACTCATTAATCGTTCTTGGATTATCTGCTTTGATAACAACCGCCGCGTTTTACTTCCGAAACAAAAACAACCGGCCGGGATTGCATTCCTCTGCCAGTCATGAGCTGATCTTATAAGGGGTTTAGCTTTTTCTTCACCGGAGCTTTACCGAACAAAGCACCCCGATCCGGTGTTTCGGGTTAACTTTGTCTGTATATGATCAACGATTATACACTCATTATAGTAGGCGGCGGACCCATTGGAATTGCATGTGCCCTGGAAGCGAAAAAAGCAGCCATCCCTTATCTGATTCTTGAAAAAGGCTGCCTTGTGAATTCACTCTACAATTACCCGGTGAATATGACCTTTTTTTCTACCTCTGAAAAACTGGAGATTGGTGGAATTCCATTTGTATCAAACAATATAAAACCCACCCGCCCGGAAGCACTTGAATATTACCGGCGGGTAGCTGTGTCCAATCAGGTAAATATTCATTTACAGGAAGAAGCCCGCGAAATAACTTCGGTAAATAATCATTTTCAAGTTAAAACTTTGAAAGCGGTTTATGATTGCCGTTATGTAATCATCGCGACAGGCTTTTATGATATCCCGGTGATGATGAATGTTCCCGGTGAAGAACTTCCTAAACTCACCCATTATTACAAGGATCCTCATTTTTATGCCATGCAGCGGGTGCTGGTGGTAGGCGCCAATAATTCAGCTGTTGACGCGGCTTTGGAAACCTACCGGAAAGGAGCAACCGTAACAATGGTAATCAAGGGAGAGGGAATTGGTGAAAGAGTGAAATACTGGGTTCGGCCCGATATCGAAAACCGGATCAAAGAAGGATCAATCAAAGCTTTTTTTAATTCGACTGTAAAAGAAATTCGCGAAGCTGAAGTGGAACTGGAAACTCCGGGAGGCACAGTAAGCATCCCCAATGATTATGTGATCGCTATGACCGGTTACAAGCCGAATTTTTCTTTCCTGGAAAAGGCCGGCATCCAAATCTCATCCGATCCACAGCAGTTGCCCTCTTATAACCCCGATACAATGGAATCGAATCTACCCGGGGTCTACCTGGCCGGTGTGGTTTGCGGCGGCATGAACACGCACGTATGGTTTATTGAAAACTCGCGGGAACATGCGGTACGGATTCTGGATGATATCCGGAAAAAAATCCAAAGCAATGCCGCTTAAAAAAGCCCTGCGAAATCGAAGGGCTTACGAATTTTTTTCCCAGATCAGGGCCAGATTAACGATGGTTTGAACGCTTTTTTGCATATCCTGGATGCTAACATATTCATGCTTGCCATGAAATGCCATCTCTCCGGTAAATATATTCGGACAGGGCAAACCCATAAACGATAGCCTCGAACCATCGGTGCCGCCCCTCGCGCTTTGGGCAATTACGGTTACCCCTGCCTGTTTCATTGCCTCATGTGCAAAACTGGTAATTTGTGGATGCTGATCAATCACCTCCTTCATATTTCGGTATTGTTCTTTAATCATAAATTCAGCATGTGCGCCGGGAAAATAGGCCAGGCTTTCGTTCAGTTTTTCTTCCAGAAATTGTTCATATTGATGCAGTCTGCCGGTTTCAAAATCGCGGATGATGAATTCAATGGTACATTTTTCGGCAATCCCCTCTATTTTGACGGGATGTACAAAACCCTGGCGATCGCTCGTGGTTTCCGGCGAAAAGGAGTCTTTGGGCAAACTGTTCAAAAACCAGGATGCAATCTTCAGAGCATTCACCAGCTTTCCTTTGCCATAACCCGGATGCGCACTGACCCCATGAATATGAATGGTGACAGAATCGGCTGAAAAAGTTTCATCTTCATAAGATCCCAATTCTCCCGCATCCAGCGTATAAGCAAAATCGGCACCCAGTTTTTCCAAATCTACCTTATCGGTACCGCGACCAATTTCTTCGTCGGGGGTAAATAAAATTTTAATGTCGCCATGCGGAACTTGCGGATTTTGCTTGAAGAAATGACACATGTCCATAATAACGGCAATCCCTGCCTTATCGTCTGCCCCAAGCAATGTGGTACCAGATGCCGTGATAATATCATCGCCAATTTTCTTTTTTAAATAGGGATGATCATCGGGATCAATAATCTGCCTTGGGTCATCCGGTAGAATAATCCGTCCTCCGCCATAGTTATGATGAACGATTGGTTTAACATTGGTACCGCTGCTATCGGGCGATGTATCCATATGGGCGCAAAAACAAATCACCGGAACCTGCTTATCGGTGTTGGCCGGAATGGTTGCATAAACATAACCGAATTCATCCAGTTCAGCCGCATCAATTCCCAAAGCCTTCAATTCCGAAACCAGCAGGCGGCCCAGGTCTTTTTGTTTTTCAGTGGAAGGCTGGCTGGCTGAATGCGGATCGCTTTGAGTATCGATCTGAACATAGCGTATGAACCGCTCTGCTACTGTATAGTTATATGATTCAAACATCTTATCCTTATTTTTGAGCAAGTTAAATCATTGATTGAATTGACAACCAGTAAGAAGCCATTAATTCAGTCGGGATGGATCCGCGTTTGCGTGTTTATCGTTGTACTTATTTTTCTGTATACCGTTTATGGTATTGTCTGGAATCTTGCTGATTTTAATGCAGCAGATCCCGGTATGAATTCCGG
>JAEZAY010000206.1 GCA_023427575.1 Bacteroidota bacterium
GTTTACCACCAGGTACAGGTATTTGGAATAAAGCTGATTGCCCTTATCAGTTACCAGCAGGTACTCCGCATTGAACTTTTCAAAAAACATCCGCTTCTGATCGCGATAGCTGATAACCAGTTCCATCAGTTCGGCAGAAACCGGCACTACCCGCTCTTTATTTCCCTTGCCCAGGATCTTGATTGCCGATCCCGAGGTATTTATATGAGATTCTTTCAGGTTTACCAGTTCAGAAACCCGCATTCCGGTATGATAAAAAAGCAGCAGGGCCATCCTTTCGGTTATTCCTTTCCAGCCAGCTTCAAATTCGACATGGGTAAACAGATCGCTGATTTGTTCGGCTTCCACATAAACCGGCAGCCTTTTCGAAATGCGGGGAGTATTCAGATTTGAAACCGGCGTAGATGAAATATTGCCGATCCGCATCTGAAATTTAAAAAACGATTTAAGCGAAGAGATTTTACGATTGATGCTGCGGGAACTAAGCCCGGATTCTTTTAAAGCGGCCATCCAGCTTCGGACCATCGGTGCCGAAACGGCGCTCAGGCTGGAAACAGCAAAATCTTTTTCAAGAAAATCGAAACACTGAATCAGATCTTCTTCATAGGCCTTCACCGTATGCCGGGAATACCTTTTCTCAAACTTCAGGTAATTAACAAAGGCTTCGATATAGGATACTGCCGAATCTTCCATAAACTAAGATAGCCACAAAGCTATTAAACTTTGCGGCTATCCAATTATATATCCGGATGCGATTAACCTTCGATTTGTCCGCTGGCCACTTTCTGCTTGTAGATAGCTTTCAGAACTTCGCCGCGACGTTTGATAGATGGCTTTGTAAAAGATTGACGCTCCCTCAATTGCAACAAGATTTTAGCTTTTTCAAACTTCTTCTTGTACTTTTTCAACGCCTTGTCAATATTTTCGCAATCTTTTGAATCGATAATAAGCATAGTAAATACCTTTTTCTCTTTTTTTGGACGGCAAAGATAGGAGAATTTTTTTATTGATAAAATAAAAGTCGAAAATACCGCATTTTTGCAGCTATGTTTACTGGAATTATCGAATGTACAGGAATTATTGAAGAGGTTTTTACCGAGGGAACCAACCGCCGTTTCCGGATCAAATCGCCCATATCGTCCGAATTAAAGGTAGATCAAAGCATTGCTCATAACGGCGTTTGCCTTACGGTTGAATGGGTTGAAAACGAAATTCACCAGGTTACTGCCATTGATGAAACCCTGAAAAAGACAAATCTGGGGCGCTGGAAGGCCGGTGACCGGGTGAACCTGGAAAGATGCCTGAAGTTCAACGGGCGGATCGATGGACATTTTGTACAGGGTCACGTGGATACGGTAGCCGAATGTATGGAGGTGATTGATAAAAACGGAAGCTGGGTGTACCGGTTTGCGCTCAAAAACGATTACGCGAACCTGTTCATTGAAAAAGGATCGATCAGCATTAACGGGATCAGCCTGACCCTATTCGATATTGGCCAGTATGAGTTTTCCGTTGCCATCATCCCATACACCTATTCCCATACCAATATGCAATTCCTGAAACCCGGTGATTACGTTAATATTGAATTTGATATGATTGGGAAATACATCAACCGGATCCGGGAAACCGAAAAAACGGGAAAAATTTAAATATTTATTTTATACCTGCGTTACATAACAAGTCCAATGCATTCATGAAAGAAAACCCGTCCGTTGCCATTGTTATCCTAAACTGGAATACCCGGAACTATCTCAAGCGCTTCCTCCCTTCAGTACTGGCGGCTACTTATCCAAACAAACAGGTATATGTAATCGATAATAAGTCAACAGATGATTCCGTTCAAATGCTGAGAACGGAATTTCCCGGGGTTATCACTATTGAAATGCCGGAAAACAAGGGGTTTGCGAGTGGTTATAATTTTGGTTTAAGCACAATAAAGGCCGACTATTATCTGCTCATGAATTCGGACCTCGAAGTAACCCCCGGATTTATGGAGCCGGCAATTCGGCTACTGGAGTCGAATCCTGACTATGCGATCTGTCAGCCAAAGCTGCTGGCATTGGATAACAAAAACATGTTTGAATATGCGGGTGCAGCGGGGGGATGGATCGACAGGCTTGGTTATCCATTTTCGCGGGGCCGGGTTTTATTAACTATTGAAGAAGACAAGGGGCAATACGATGATCTGGCAGAAGTGTTTTGGGCAAGCGGAGCATGCATGTTTGTAAAATCAGCGGTTTTTGAAAAAATTGGCGGCTTTTATGATTACTATTACATGCATCAGGAAGATATTGATTTATGCTGGCGTGCGCAAAACCAGGGATTCCGAATCTTCGCCTGCCCCGAATCGGTTGTCTATCATATTGGCGGCGGAACCCTTAGCTGGGAAAACCATTTAAAAACCTTTCTGACCTTTCGAAATAACTACATTCTGCTTTGTCGAAATCTGGCTCTGGTTCAATTGGTTCCGGTTTTATTTCTTCGGATTGGCCTGGATCTGGCCGGCTGTATCTATTTTCTTTTCAAAAGGGAGGCAGGAATCAGCAGGTCAATGTTCCATGCCATTTTTGCTTTTTTCTACTGGCTGCTGTTTAGTGGCGCCAAATTTCATAAGCAACCCAGAGGATTCAGGAAACGCACCGGTATATATCAAAACACCATCATTATCCCGTATTTTCTCGGTAAGCGAAAATTCAGTGACTATATTCCAAATCCGAAGATCAAAAATCGAGTTTCCGAAGTTTCTCATTATTAAAGTAAAGCAGTTCCGTACCGCTGTCGACCCGAAGTGTATCCTGGCTTACAATGTTTATTGAATGGATGCCGGAACGATACATTTTTATCGCTGGATATAACTTCACGGTATCCTTTTCAACAATAGGTTGAATTGGTTGCAAGTGTTTGATATAATCGAGGCGGTTCAGATAATTAAATACCTTAATACCGGAGGTATCCATATTATTTATCAGGAACATCCTGTATAAGCCATTCCGGAACACGAAAGCCCCTTCCACTTCCTCGGGCATGTTCAGCAATACAAACGGTTTTGGATAGATGGATGCGGCCTTATTAAATATATCCGCTGTAACACCCGAAGCCTTTTCCCAGTTCCTGATATTATCAATTAAACAGAGTATAAAATAAAGGCCGATGAATACCGAAGTTAGAATCCGGAATTTCCAGGACCTGAACAGGTCTGCTATCAGATATGCCAGCATCATGCTAGTAAATACGGAAGGGAAATACAGAAGGCGGTCGGTTTCTGAAGTACGCGTGCTGATACCAAAACGACATGCTATTAACATGGATATAAAAAAACATCCCATTAAGCAGCAATAAGAGATTATTTTTTTTAGCTCTGTTCTTTGAAACCATCGTATATGAATTATCAGAAAAAATAGCAACCCGGCTCCGGCCATAACAACCATTTGCCTGCTGTTTTCCATAGGAGGTAGAAAAGTTCTTCCCATTGCCTTGGCCGAACGCAGCAAAATGGAATCTGAACTTGAATAAGTCTCCACTATTCTTTCACCATAGGTTCCAAACAGATTGCCCGCGAGGTACAGCCGAAGAACAAGGAACAATATCAATACAATTGCATATCCTCCCATCTGGTACAATAAATCGCGTACAGGTTTGTTTTGTATGTTCAGCAACAGAATCACCAACGGCAACAACACTGCGACTTCATAAGAAACCAAAGCCAGAAAAAAGGCTATGTAAGACACCGCAAGCAGTATGAAAGATTGTTTTTGACGTAAAGAAATGATGCAGCAAAGCAGGGCAAGAGAACAGGATATAGAAGCGATGCGGCCTGTAAGCCAAACGACTGCTTCGTTGTGAAAAGGGTATAAGAGGAAAAACAAGGCTGCCAGAAAAGGAATTGCTACATGGAATCCATCGCCCCGGGACTGTAAAAAGGTTCTTGTTAGTATAAAAATCAACCAGGTATTAAGCGCATGGATTAAGATATTTAACACATAATATCCAGTGGTATCAAATCCTGAAACAGAATAATTTAAAAGAAAACTCAGGTCTACAACCGGTCGCAGAATTTCTTTATACAGAATTCTTTTTTCAATCAGAATCCGGTACAGTGCGTCATAATCATCTGAAAGGAATTCGTTATCAA
>JAEZAY010000224.1 GCA_023427575.1 Bacteroidota bacterium
ATACACTTTTCCGGAAAGCACAGCGCGCCCTGGGTTTTTCAGCCAACACCATTGGATCGGGAATGGCCTTCGATTTTGAATATATAAAAGCCATTTACAACAAGCCGGGAATTTTGAGCAATCCGGCCTGCGACCGCGAAGTGGATTTTGAGATCATGAAATCCGGAATTGGCATCGAATATATTGATGACGCCTATGTGCTGGATGAAAAAGTAAGCCAAAGAAAGGTGTTCGAAACCCAACGCACCCGCTGGCTGGAATCGCAGATCACGCATTTAAAATTATTTCTTTACGAAAGCTCATCCATGCCTGTAAAAACCGGCGAATACTGGAACAAGCTGTTTACAAACCTGCTGCCGCCCCGCTCCTTTCTTCTTCTTATATATATCCTGGCCTTTATCGTTTACATCACCGAACAGATCACCAACCTTGAAATTATCAGCCCCTGGTTCAACTGGTGGCTGGCGCTTTTTGTTGTGCATCTCGCTACTTTCCTGCTGGCGGTTCCATCTAAAATGTATACGGCTAAAACGGCAATCGCCCTGATTGCGGTTCCAGTATTGCTGCTATCAATGATCCGGGCAATGCTTCGGATAAATACAAAAAGAAAAGAATTCTTACACACCCCGAAATCATATTCAGAAAAATAACAACTGTTCGTTATTTATTTATTTGAACTAAAAGCCTTTCAGAGAAATTTTTAGCGGGATGAAAAAAGAAAAATTTTGCACCTTATATAGAAATTGATAGGAATCAATCAATACTTATAAGCAATAAACTGTAATATATAAATAGAATGTATTAGAGACTTTAGCCGCAAATTATTATTCATTCGCGTATATGCATGGCCGCTGGATTAAACCCGCCCTTACCACATATTAATAGGATAATCTGGGGGCGAAATGGTTGTAAGCACTTATAAAACACCCCTTTGTGTAGTTGAAATAGCCCTGAAATTTTCTCAAATTTGAGCCAGTTAAATTTTCCCCAAATCCTGAAATCAATTCTATTTGAAAGGATTGGTACAGTAATTGCCTTTTTTGGCGGATTCTGCAAACGGTAGAGCGGACGCAATTCGGCAAGCTCAGGTTGCATGTTCAGGAATAGAACGGTGAAATTTCTGTTTACCTCAATCACAAAACCGTAAGGGATCCCAACGATCCGTTTTTATAAAAACCAAAGAATTCATTTGGCTATGACAAAATTATCGGCAGTATTATTCTGTATTATCCTATCCTTTCAATTACAGGCTCAACAGGTAGAAAAATCAATTTCAGGTTCGGTAGGGAAAATCGGGTTCCTGGAGTATAAGCCTTCCAACTATTCCAACAACGGTGCAAAACATCCGCTGATCGTGTTTTTGCACGGGATCGGCGAAAGAGGCAATGGCAATAATAAAGAACTTAATCGGGTAGCCAATGCCGGTCTTCCGCGTTTTATTAAGAATGGTCATAATATGACCTTCACGGTAAATGGAAAAACCGAGTCATTCGTTGTTTTATCCCCGCAACTCGACCGCCGGTTTGGTAACTGGCAGGTTTCGATCGTGGATGATATTATTGAATACGCTAAAAGGAATTTAAATATTGATCCCGACAGGATATTCCTGACCGGTTTAAGCCTGGGCGGGGGCGGAGTATGGAATTATGCTTCTTCATCCGCTGCCAATGCCCGGAAATTGGCCGGGATAGCGCCTGTTTGCGGTACCTGTGCGCTTAAGGATGCCCGTAATATCAGCTCCAATAATCTTCCGGTATGGGCCTTCCATGCTTCCAATGATGGAACCGTGGGCGTAGGCTGTACCAATAACACCGTAAATGCTATTAATAATCTGAATCCGAAGGTGAAAGCAAAAAAAACCATCTGGCCTACAGGTGGTCATGCCATTTGGGATAGAGTGTACGATCCTAAATCCAACTGGACAGAAACCAGCATTTACGAATGGTTCCTGACCGTTAACAGTTCAAGCCAGGGCTCGAATAAGAAACCGGTTGCCAAAACAGGCAATGATATTACGGTGTCTTCCGGAAACCACTCCATTAAACTGGATGGGTCTGGCTCCTATGATCCTGATGGAAACATTGTCCAGTATTCCTGGAAGAAAATTTCCGGTCCGGGGGGCAACCTGATCGGCAATCTGCTGAACAAGATCGGAGAAATTGCCGGCGTTCTTTTGCCAGGCACCTATGTATATGAGTTAACGGTTACCGACAATGATGGCGAATCGGCTTCGGAAATTATCCGGATCAATGTTACGGCTGTTCAACCCAGCCAGAATAAAGCGCCGGTAGCCAATGCCGGATCAGAGCAAACCGTTACGCTTCCGGCCAACAGCGCGATTCTGAACGGTTCTCAATCGCAGGATCCCGATGGCCAGATCAAAAAATTTGAATGGACAAAACAAAGCGGACCGAACAAATTCAGAATTTCCAATGGCCACCAGCGTGAGGCGCAGGTAAGGGACCTGGTGGAAGGAACCTATGTGTTCAGACTGAAAGTAACCGATAACGACAATGCCTCGGCCGTTTCTGATGTAACCATTAAAGTAATTACGAAGAACAACGACAATAAGAGCCCCGAAGCAGATGCCGGTGCTGATATAACCATCAAACTGCCGGTTTCTGAAGTCCAGCTGGATGGTAGTAAATCGAATGACCCTGATGGAAATATTAAAAAGTATGAGTGGACCAAAACCGCCGGACCTTCTTCATTCAGCATTAAAAACGCTTCAAACGTCAGAACCAAGGTTCAGAACCTGAAAGCGGGCACTTATAGCTTCCGGTTAACCGTTACAGATAATAAAAATGCCAGTGCAAGTTCTGAAGTGAAAGTTACGGTGGAAGAAGCCGCTTCCAATAATGCTCCGATATCTAACCCGGGCAGGGATCAGGAAATTGCTCTTCCCGCCAATACAGTTGTATTGAACGGCTCCGGATCGAGAGACAATGATGGCAAAATCGTTCGTTACCACTGGAATCTTGAAAGTGGAAACTCGGGAAGCTGGTTTGAAAACAAAAACGATAAGGAAACCAGGTTACGGAACCTGAGGGCCGGAACCTACCGCGTATCGTTGACGGTGACCGATAACGATAATCTGACCGATAAAAAGGAGATAACCATTACCGTTAGAGATGGCAGGGCCGGAAACGGAAACAACGATCAAAATGATAATGGTAACGGCAATGGAGGCAATAGTTCAGAGCCCGATAAAAACCCGAACAAGCCCCAGGCAGATGCCGGTGGAGATGCAAATATCTCCGAGCCCGCCAATACGGTGGTATTATCAGGCAATCGCTCAAAAGCGCCGGCAGGAAGGATCGTTCGGTACGAATGGTCGCTGAAATCGGGGAATAACAGCGCCTGGTTTGAAAATCGGTTCAGCTCAACCACCCGGATCCGGAATCTGAAGCAGGGTACCTATGTGCTGGTGCTTACCGTAACAGACAATAGCGGGCAGGTTTCCACCGACGAAAAACGGATCAACGTATCCGCCCGCAGGGGCCAGCAAAAATCGGCGGCGGTATCAACCGTTGAAGTGATGGAGATGAAATCCAGTGTTGCCACGGAAATGAACAGCTCTAACCTGAATGTGTACCCTAACCCAGCCAGCAACCAGATTACGGTACGTTCAGTAAATGCAACAACCGGAAATGGCGTGATCAACATCTATGATGCTTCCGGCAAACTGGTTCAGCGCCTGTCGGTGGTTAAAAACCAGCAGTTACTGCAGCAAACCATTAATGTAAGCGGGCTTAAGCCCGGTTTATACAACCTCGAATTAGCGGTTGATAATAAGACTAAAGAAATGTTCAAGTTTATGCGTCAATAGAATTCGTTGATGGTTTTTACAACAGAAAGGATGATCCCATGGGTCATCCTTTCTGTTTATTGGTAGTCGAAACTACTTAGCGCCTTTACTTCTATCCTTCTAATCTTGCAAATTCCGAATCCGGATCCCGGGTTTCAGAAATTGAATTCGGGAACTTTGGTTTTTGAAAATCCAATAATCCAATTGTCTATGATCAATTTCAACCTAAAAAAAGTTCATCCTCTAACTTTTTATTCACATATACGAGACTGTTAGACCCCAATTCAGTATTTTACTGTTTTTGGTACAGTAATTGCAAATTTTCCCCGATTTGATTTTGGCCCTTGTGAAAGTCAGAAAATTGGTTAAGCGTTTGGTCTTTTCGTGTAATTGTCTCCCCATCAGTTTTCAGTTGTGTAGGAATCTGTCATAATCAGTCGGTCAATCCGTTTAAAAATCCTTTACAGTACACCCCATATCTTTTACTTGCTATGAGAAAACTGATATCCTCTCTACTCCTACTGATGCCATTGGCCTTGTTCGCCCAATTAACAGCCAGAAGCCTGACTGCATCTGATGGCACTTTCATTGGTTTTTATGAATACAAACCCGCCGACTACAGCAGTTCGAAACCCAAATATCCGCTCATCGTTTTCCTTCATGGAATGGGTGAAAGGGGTAATGGCACAAACGAACTAAGCCGGCTGAAGGGTTTTGCTATTCCGAAATATATCGACAAAGGGAACAAGATGACCTTCACCTTTAATGGTAAGACAGAAACCTTCGTTGTTGTAGCTCCCCAGCTTCCTTCAAGCAAAAGCTCATGGCCTCATATATACACTGACGCCATGATCGATTATGCGATAAAAAATCTCAACGCAGATCCTGACCGCGTGATTCTTACCGGCCTCAGCATGGGCGGCGGCGGTGTTTGGAGCTATGCTTCCGGATCGGCAGCCAATGCTTCCAGACTCGCTGGCATAGTGCCTATTTGCGGAACCTGCAACCTCTCGAATGCGGCCAATATCGCCAACGCGGGTGTCGCAGTTTGGGGCTTTCATGCCCAGGGCGATAATGTTACTTCTGTAAACTGTACCATCAATGCGGTGAATGCCATCAATAGCAATAACCCTCCTACCCGCGCACAACAAACCATTTATGCTGTAGGCGGCCATGGTATCTGGGATCGCGCGTACAGCACCGGTTATGCCGATCAAAATCCGAATGCATTTGAATGGATGCTTCAGCAAAAACGAAAAACAAGCAATAAACTTCCTACAGCCAATGCCGGAAGTGATCTCAGCACCAATACAGGCGTCGCATCGGTTACACTGAACGGCAGCGGTGCTGATTCGGATGGCTCCATTGTACGATATGCCTGGAAAAAGATCAGCGGACCTGCTGCCGGAAGTATCAGCAATAGTGGTAACGCGAGCACAACTATAACCGGTCTTACTTCAACCGGAATTTACAAATATGAACTAACGGTTGTTGATAACAAAGCGGGATGGGCAACCGATGTGGTGCAGGTAACCGTTACCGCAGGTACGGCAAATAAAGCGCCGGTAGCCAGAGCAGGTTCGGATCAAACGATCACCTTGCCCGCCAATTCCATTACCCTGAACGGAAGCAGTTCATCTGATGAAGATGGAAGTATTAAAACATACGCATGGACAAAAGTTTCCGGATCAACGGCTAACATTCAGTCATCCTCCGCTTCCAGCACAACTGTTTCCGGACTGGTGGCCGGGTCATACACTTTCCGCCTGACCGTAACAGATGATAAAGGAAGTTCGCACAGCGATGATGTGAATGTAACAGTTAACGCCGCGGCAAATAAAGCGCCGGTAGCCAGAGCAGGTTCGGATCAAACGATCACCTTACCCGCCAATTCCATTACCCTGAATGGAAGCAGTTCTTCTGATGAAGATGGAAATATTAAATCCTTCTCCTGGACAAAAGTTTCCGGATCCTCTGCAACCATTCAGTCCTCCTCCGCTTCCAGTACAACGGTTTCCGGACTGGTGGCCGGATCATACACTTTCCGCCTGACCGTAACAGATGATAAAGGAAGTTCACACAGCGATGATGTGAATGTAACAGTTAATGCCGCGGCAAATAAAGCCCCGGTGGCCAGAGCAGGTTCGGATCTAACCATTACCTTACCGGCCAGTTCGGTAACGCTGAACGGAAGCAGTTCTTCCGATGAAGATGGAAGTATCAAAAAATACGCATGGACAAAAGTTTCCGGATCATCGGCTAACATTCAGTCGTCTTCTGCTTCCAGCACAACGGTATCCGGACTGGTTGCCGGATCATACACTTTCCGCCTGACCGTAACAGATGATAAAGGAAGTTCGCACAGCGATGATGTAAATGTAACAGTAAATGCAGCAGCAAATAAAGCCCCGGTGGCCAGAGCAGGTTCGGATCTTAGCATAACGCTTCCGACAAACTCTGTAAACCTGAACGGCAGCAGTTCTTCTGATGAAGATGGTAATATTAAATCCTTCTCCTGGACAAAAGTTTCCGGCTCCTCTGCAACCATTCATTCGGCTTCATCCGCTAATACGACAGTAAGCGGTCTTGTTGCAGGATCTTATACTTTCAGGCTAACGGTTACCGATGACAAAGGAAGTTCGCACAGCGACGATGTGATCGTGACGGTGATCCCGGCGCCAATAAATCAATCTGAACCTTTGGTTGCCAATGCAGGTGCAGACGCTGAAATCGGCGAACCTGCCAACACGGTAAATCTATCAGGTTCCGGATCCAAGGGAACAATTTCAACCTACAAATGGACCCTGGTAACTGGCGATAACAGCGCCTGGTTCGAAAATGCTTCCGCAATGGATACACGAATCAGAAGTCTGAAAGCAGGAACCTATACCGTTCGCCTTACCGTAACCAACAATTCCGGTGGTTCACACAGTGATGATAAGATTATCAAGGTGAAGGCAAGTTCCACCAACACGCAGGAACCTGTTCCGGTGCCAGAACCGATCCCCGTTCCAGCTCCGCTGCCAGGCCAAAGCCCGGTTGCTAATGCGGGGGCAGATGCCACGATCGGCGCTCCGGCAAATACGGTTTACCTTTCCGGCTCCGGATCTGCCGATCCTGATGGAACCATTGTAAGCTACCAATGGACTTTGGTAAGCGGCGATAACAGCGCATGGTTTGAAAATGCTTCCGCGGAAAACACCCGGATCAGAAACCTAAAACCCGGCAAATACACTGTTCGCTTAACGGTAAAAGACAACTCAAATCTGACCGGTACCGACGACAAACTGATAACAGTTACCGGCGGTACAGACGGAAGTGATAATGTTTCATTCCCTGAGCCTCCGGCTGATACCGACACCAACACGCCGGTTGACGGCCCCAAAGCAAATGCAGGCAGCGATGTTAATATTAAAGAACCAGCCAATACAGTTAACCTGAATGGCGATCAGTCTACGGGTAATATCAAATCGTACAGCTGGACTTTGGTAAGCGGTAAAACCACCGCCTGGTTTGAAAACGCATCCGCAATGAATACCCGCATTCGCAGCCTGGTGGCTGGAACTTATGTGGTCCGTTTAACCGTAACTGATATAAATAACAAAACTGCGTCGGCCGACAAGAAGATCGTGGTATCATCCACATCAACTAAAAATGATAACGACAATGATCTGCAGGACCGCGATGCCAGTGACAGCAAACAATCGCCTGTTGCCAATGCCGGCGCAGACCATGAGATGAACGCTCCTGCAAACTCGGCCACTATTTCCGGCGATAAGTCGTACGATCCCGATGGCCGGATCGTGAAATATGAGTGGTCAATTCTGAGTGGAAACTCAAAGGCATGGCTCGAAAACAAAAATGCATCCACCACCCGGATCCGTTCAATGGCTGTTGGAACTTATCTGATTCGCCTGAAAGTGACCGATAATGATGGGCTGACATCCACTTCCGACAAGAAGATAGAAGTGAAGCAGAAAGGAGCGGTATCGGTTGGCAAAACTGCGTATAAAGAGCAGGCTGGCGCAGCCGGATTCTCCGAAGAAAAGCTGAACGTATATCCAAATCCGGCCAGCAACGTAATCAACCTGCGTCTTGCAAACAGAAGTATTGGAAAAGGTATGATCAATATTTACGATGTATCCGGCAAGATTGTACAACGCGTATCGCTTGTAAAAAATCAGCCGCTGGTTCAGCAAAGTTTGCAGATCCAGTCGCTCAGAGCGGGAATTTACCATGTAGAAGTTGTGATTAATAACAATACAAGGGAAGTAACGCGCTTTGTAAAACAATAGAAAAAACACGATGAAACGGAAAAGGTGGCCATAATGGTCACCTTTTTTTATGCACAATCGGGAAGCCCGTTTTGAGAATCTTTCCCTTAATGAAACCGTTTTTAGGTGAAAAGAGCCATTCTTTTAGAATCAGCTCTATAAAACCACTTATTTTAAACAAATACCAGGGAATAAATTCAATAAGGCTTTTATCATCAACGTTTGGGAAATGTACGAAGCGTTGGTAATCAAGTATTCTGGTACAAAACTTGGAAGATTATCAGCGTTAAAATTTAGCAGGCGGAACCAGATCGAAGTGATCATTCCGACCCGCGATCCATCTTAATCCGATACCATGAAACCATTTTTACTC
>JAEZAY010000298.1 GCA_023427575.1 Bacteroidota bacterium
CATGTAGAGTGTTCGGTAAATTATAACTACCAGGCCGTTTCACCCGATAGTGTATACGTTGTACTTCTTCCTCCACCTGGTTCTTTAACTAATATTTGTTTTTCGATCAGATCCTGTATATCCCTCAACGCTGTATCCTGCGAAGTCTTCGTAATCGTAGCCCATTTGGAAGTATTCAATTTACCTTCGAACCCATCCAGCAATTTATTCAACATGGTTCGCTGCCTGTCATTTAGAATAGTCGCTGTTTGTTTTTCCCAAAACTTAGCCTTTCTTAATACTCCACCCAGGATTTCGTCTGTCGCGTTAATAGCCCGGTCAAGACATTGTAGAAACCAGGTTAGCCAGCTGGTAATATCAAGTGAACCTTTTTGCGTCGTTTCCAAGATATCATAATATTCTTTTCTCTCCTTTCTGATCTGCGCACTCATACTGTAAAAACGGTGCGATGTTCCATCGGCTCTTGCCAGCTGCATATCAGCAATAGCCCGTGCGACACGGCCATTGCCGTCGTCAAAGGGGTGAATGGTAACAAACCACAAATGAGCTATTGCCGCTTTAATTACTGCATCCATGCTGCTGTTCTGATTAAACCAGGTAATGAATTGATCCATCTCCATATTGAGTCGACCAGCTTCAGGTGCCTTAAAATGCACTTTCTCTTTTCCCATTGCCCCGGAAACCACCTGCATCGGGTCATCACTTTTATTATCACGCCAGGCCCCCACCACAATTTTATGCATACCACTCCGGCCGGTGGGGAATAAAGCCGCGTGCCAGCCAAACAGCCGGTCTTTGGATAATGGCTGTTGGTATTGTTGCGTAGCATCGAGCATCATTTCTACAATGCCTTCTACATGCCGGTCAGCAGGAATAAGCCCAGCTATGTCCATGCCGAGCCGCCTGGCTATGGATGATCTTACCTGTTTGGCATCCAGCAATTCTCCCTCAATTTCGCTGGATTTCAGCACATCGAGAGTCAATGTCTGCAGACTGGCTTCAGCCTGTAGATTAAATCCCAGACTTCCCATCTTGCCCAAAAGTCTTCCCTGCCTGTGCCGGACTTCAGCCAGCAAAGAAGCGATCTGATCCTGTTGCCAGGTAAACCTTGGCCATTTAGGTAGTTGATAGATAAATTCAGTCATTCTCCGCATTTCGTGCGGTGAATGTAAGCCTTATTCGCCGCATGAAACAATTTTAGCCGCAGGTTTTGCGGAGAATAATCTATTTAATCTCCGCATTCAAAAAGAAAATGAGTGTAGCCCATAAGTTGATGTCTAAGGGCCGATTCATTCCGGGAAAACATAGGGCGCCACCGGCTTTTGATTTTCAGGCCGGATAAAAATTTCGTTGCTGCGAAAATCATCTTTCTGTTGCTTCCGCCATTCGGCCAGCTTTTGCCGGTATTTGTTTAGAATAGAAAGATAGGCAGGATCAGAAGCCAGGTTTTTCAGTTCAAAAGGATCTTTATCGAGATCATACAGCTCTTCCCGCGGCTTTTGATGGTAGCGCTTAATTATGGCGGCAGCCTTTTCGTCGGTCAGGGATTTTTTCACCCATGAATCCCAATACTCACGTCCCCCATCATGATCTTTGGCAAGATCGATATGGGTATTGTACAGTGTATCGGCTGCAAGATTTAAAATGTACTTGAACTTTATCGTGCGGATCATTCTTGATGGCGAGCGATTGATCCGCCCATCACCGGTATGCGTGGCAAAAACAAATTCGTGATGCGTTTGCTGTTTTCCTTTTAATACCGGAAGAAAACTTTTGCCATCCAGATGCTCGGCGGCCGGAATGGAACCGGCATCGAGGAAAGTTGGAACGAGGTCAGCCAGCGAAACGAGGGCATTGGTTCTTGAACCCGGTCTTACAACACCCGGCCAGCGAATAATCATAGGCACTTTGATTCCATCATCGTACAAACTCCATTTTGCTGCGGGCCACTGCGGACCCTGGTCAGCAATAAAAACAAAAATGGTATTTGACTTTAGTCCGTTTTTCTCAATGGCATGCAAAACTCTTCCCAGATTGCTGTCCATTTTGGTTATATCGGTATAATAACGCGCTCTGGCAACTCTCGTCTCGCGGGTATCGATGTGATTGGCGGGAATATTGATGCTATCGGGATGGTAGCTTGCTTTTTCGGGCCAGACGACATGCGGACTATGATCGGCAACAACCAGCATAAAGGGATTTTTCGAATTCGCAGAAATCCAATCATCCACTGGATCCAGATTCAGATCGTAATTCAATCCGGGCTTTTTTTCGAACCCGGGTTCGGGACGATTGGATTTTGAAATCCTTTCAAACGTGAAAACTTCCTCCGGACCGATATGATATTTACCGGCAATGGCTACTTTATAACCAGCCGGCTGCAGGTATTGAACAACCGATTTAATTTCGGGTTTGACACCGCCATGATTATCGTGGGCTCCGTTTCGTATCGGCATTACACCGGTGAGTATGGTACTCCGTGATGGCGAACAGGTGGGAGAAGCAGCGAAGGCACGGTTAAAAACCATCGACTCTCCTGCCAGCCTGTTCAGATTTGGCGTCCGGATGTTTTTATTGCCATAGGGTTCGAGGTCATTCACGCCCAGATCATCGGCAATAAACAATACAATATTATACCTGGGAGATTGCACATTGCCACCAGTCTGAGCAATTGCCATTTTCAAATCAAGTAACAGGAATGCCCAAACGAAAACTAATTTTACCCGAAAAAAATTCATACCTATAAATTTATAGGAATTAAATTAGAATGCGGGTCATGGTCTGGGATAGGCTTACCCATC
>JAEZAY010000410.1 GCA_023427575.1 Bacteroidota bacterium
TTGCGTAACAACCTGGAACTGAATGGACCAAAGTACGGATGCGGCGAAGGCTATTGCGGGAGTTGTATGGTTTTGATGAACGGAAAAGCGGTTACCTCCTGCCGGATCACCTGCGCACAGGCGGGAAAGGCGGAGATTATTACTCTGGAAGGTTTAAGAACTGCCGGAGGACTGCATCCCGTGCAGCAGGCGTTTATTGATAAACAGGCTGCCCAATGCGGATATTGTCTCAACGGAATGGTGATAACCGCTGCAGCCCTGTATCAACAAAACAAAAAACCTTCCGATACACAAATCAAAGCGGCCATGCAGCCGGTACTTTGCCGCTGTGGAACCTATGGCCGGGTGATGGAAGCGATTAAAAGCCTGATCTAATTCAATTTTCATGTCTGGAAAGAACGAAAACACAACGGGTATCAGCAGAAGAAATTTTCTGAAAAGCTCAGGACACCTTCTGATTGGATTCAGCATTCTGCAGCTACCCTTTCACGTTAGCGGCAAAACGGAAGATCAGTCGGCCGAATTTTCACCCGGAGGTCCGGATGAGATCGATTCCTGGATCCGGATAGATGCGGATGGATCAGCTACCGTATTGACGGGGAAAATGGAGCTGGGCCAGGGAATAAAGACGGCGTTAAAGCAAATGGCCGCCGAGGAGCTGGACCTGGACATGAGCCGGGTAAAAATCATCATTGCCGATACGGCTCTTACGCAGAATGAAGGGTTTACAGCGGGAAGCGGTTCTATCGAAAGAAGCGGTTATGCGATCCGCAGAGCGGCGGCAGAAGCAAAGCAGCAGCTCCTGATCCTTGCTGCGGAGAAATTAAGTCTTCCCATCGGGCGTTTAGAGGTCAATGATGGTATGGTTAGTTCTACGGAAAATAATCAGAAAATTTCTTATTGGGATTTATTAAAGAGCAGGAAACTGGAAGGTAAAATTTCTGCCAATCCGGTGCTGAAAGACCATGTTCGGTTTAAGCTGGTAGGAAAACCCATACAGCGCGATGATATAACGGAGATGGTTACCGGAAAATATATTTATGTTCATGATCTTCGATTTCCAAATATGGTTCACGCGCGGGTATGTCATCCGCCTGCCTATAATTCGGAGCTTATATCTGTTCCGGAAGATGAAATAAAATCTTTACCAGGTGTTTTAAAACTGGTTCGCAACGGACGTTTTCTTGGGGTGATTGCTCAGGAAGAATACCAGGCTGTAAAAGCTCTGGAACTGATTTCAGCGAAGGCAGTATGGAAAAATAAACCCATCAGCCCCAATCAACCCGAGTTATATAACGATATTAAAAACTCTTTGGCAGACGGCGAGCTGGTAGATAAGAATGATAAAGTGGTAACGCTTATAGAAGAGTCGCCGGTAAAGCATGAAGCTACTTATTACCGTCCTTATCAGATGCATGGTTCCATTGGTCCTTCCTGTGCTGTGGCAGAGTGGAAAGAGGGTCAACTCCGGATCTGGTCGCATACCCAGGGCGTGTTGCCGCTTCGCAGAACCATTGCCGATCTTTTGCAAATGGACGAGGCTAAGATTCGCGTTACGGGAGTACCCGGATCGGGTTGTTATGGCCATAATGCAGCGGATGATGCGGCTGCCGATGCAGTTTTGCTTGCCATGGAAATGCCGGGAAAATCCGTTCGGGTAATGTGGATGCGCGGCGACGAGCATCGCTGGGAGCCATATGGCTCGGCTATGGTAATGAAGATTGGCGCCGGCATCGATAAATCCGGGTTAATAACCGCCTGGAATGCCGAAGTCTGGTCGGATACGCACAGCACAAGGGCGGCCGGAAAGGCAGGCCACCTCATTGCGGGCAGGCATCTGGAAAAACCTTTTGCGTTTGCCGGCGATCGGTTCTCGGGCGGCAGTCACCGGAATTCATCGCCCATCTATAACGTTCCTTCCAGGCAGATCAAATTGTTTAATTATAAAGGTCCCTTGCGTACTTCTTCGCTACGCAGCCTTGGTTCCTATGCTAATATATTCGCCCTGGAATCTTTCATGGATGAGCTGGCATTTAAGGCCAGGCTTGATCCCGTCGAGTTTCGGCTCAAACATCTCAGTGATGAACGGATCATTGAACTGATACAAACCCTGGCGCAGAAATCGGGCTGGAAAAGTTTTAAAAAGCAAAAAAACAGGGGAATCGGATTCGCCTTCTCACAATATAAAAATCAGGCGGCCTATTTTGGAGCGGTGGCGGAAGTTTATATCGATCATCCGGCAAAAAAGATCCGGTTAAGCCGGCTTACCGGTTGTATTGACGCGGGCCAGACAATCAACAGTGATGGTTTAAAAAATCAAACGGAAGGCGGGATGATCCAGTCGGCAAGCTGGACGATGATGGAAGAAGTGAAATACGACCAGAACGGTATCGTCAGTACTAACTGGAATAGCTACCCGATTATGCGGTTTATGGACAGTCCGCAAACAGAAGTGTTTATTATAGATCGTCCGGAAAAAAATCCGCTGGGTGCAGGGGAGGCAGCCCAGGGTCCGGTGGCCGCCGCACTCGCCAATGCCGTTTTTAATGCAAGCGGGAAAAGGCTGAGGGAAATCCCGCTTTTATACGAAAAGCTCATGGAGTAAAAGCCGGTATGGTTAAAAGAAGTTTCTTATAGTAAAATTAAAAAGCCCGGAATCGATGTCCGGGCTTTCCTGATAATATAGATTCATTAATGCGGATCGCTGTGAGTGGCGTTTGGGGTAGCTGCCTGAGTTCCGCCGGCAGAACGGATAATGCCGCAACCAATCCGGGGCCCTGAGTCTCCGGCAGGTTGTGATTTATAATCATCAACCCCACTGTGGATAATTACACTCTTTTCGAGAATATTTGTTTTTGCATCTCCACCAATCGACCAACGATCGGATTCAATGGTTAAACTGCCATTGCCCTGTGCATCCAGGCTGATATTGCCGATATCACCGGAATGATAATTCCCTTCACCCCATTTTCCATGATCGGTACCGGTTGGATTCCAGTGACCGCCAGCGTGCGTGCCGGTGTCGCCGCAATCTCCATGCTCATGCAAGTGCATGGCTACTGAAGAATTGGCTTTTTTGGGAACACTGATTTGCAGGTTCATACGAACCTTTCCATCAGCCATAGCTTCAAAGCTGACGGTTCCCGATACGGTCGTGTCGGCCTTGGTACCACTTAAAGCAGCTTCTGCTTTTGCATTGGCGCCAGCTCCTGTGCTGGTATTTGTAGTGTCGCCGTTCATAGTATCATTATCGGTTGCAGCATTATCGGCACAGGCCACCAATGTTGCAGAAGAAATGAACAATAACCCCATAAGACGTGTAAATCCGGTTGCCATTTTCATACTGAATTTTTTATGTGTTGTGATTGAAAAAACAATTGATGCAAATACTTTACCAACAATAGATTTGTGAAGATAAACGCATTCCTTCAATTAATAGAATCCGCTTCGCTTGCCTGGTCCGGATCGATTCGGGGCCAATCATTTCCACTTTTTTTAGAAAAAAAGTGGAGCAAAAAAATCGGGCTCAGGAATAAATCCTAAAAATTGAAACTCGCGGCATAAGGGAATGTGCGAATGTACCAATGTGCCAATGTGCAAATGTGCAAATTCAAATCCGGATAGTTATAATCTTTAGCTGTGACTTGTTTTTATTTTACGCCGTCCGTTTCATGTTGCTCATTCGCACATTATCACATTATCACATTATTAAATTATCACATTGGCACATTATCACCGCCGTCCGTTTCAATTTTCTTAACGGATTTCTTCCGAACGCCGGGCTAAAAGATTCTGGTAGTCTTCCGGGTAATCAAGATCAGTTAAAATATGATTGGATTCCATATCGAGCCAACGCAGCTTATCCTGGTTTTGCTTCACCAGCTCCCTGCACCCATCCATCTCTTCATGTGTAAGGATTTGCTCCCTGTAATAA
>JAEZAY010000451.1 GCA_023427575.1 Bacteroidota bacterium
TTTCCATCCCCAAACTCCCAGCGATAGCTGCGAACATTGTTGAAATCTGATTTAAATTGAACCTCCAGCTCGTTTTTACAGGAGACAGAATCCGATACCGAAAAATTCCCCAACGGTTTTTCAATAACCCGGATGGTATCTGTCAGAGAATCAGAACAGGCTCCGAAATTACTAACCAACTTCACAGTGTAAAGTCCGGGAACCCGAAAAGTTTTAACCGGCTCTGCTCCCGATAAAACCGTACCATCGCTGAAATACCATAAAGAATTTGCCGGTTCAGGAACCGAGGTATTTGTTATTGTGAGCGGTGCGCCGGCGCAGATCTGCGCGGGAATGGAAAACCCTGCGCGCGTTTCGCCTATCACCAGCGGAGTCTGGCTAACAAAAGTATCCACGCAACCTGCACTGTTCCGGGTGATCAATTGTACTGCATAGGTGCCCGCGTTGCTAAAACGATGAACCGGAGATCGCTCCCTGCTTTCTGAACCATCGCCAAAATTCCATAAATGATTTAAGATGCCGGTACCGGAACTGGTATTAATAAATTGAACGCTTGCCGGCGGATTGCAGTTGTTGGGCGAGGTAAATGTGAATTCGGATTTCAAACCTTCGAGGATCCGGATATGGCGGGGTTTTGTGAGGGTTCTGATACAACCATTACTGTTACGCACCCGCAGTGAAATATTATAATTACCCGGGTTTTCATATACATGCACCGGATTGGCTTCGGTTGAAGCGGAGCCATCTCCAAAATCCCATTCCCAACTCACTATATCGCCGCTCATGGGGAGGCTGAGATCTTTGAACTGAACTGCTAAAGGAAAACATCCGCTGGTATCGGAAACGGAAAATTCTACCTGCGGAACTTCATACACTTTAATATAACGGGTTTTAACAACCGAATCGGTTCTATTGCCATCAGAGATAACCAGTTTTACGGTATATATACCAGGTTCGAAATAGGTGGTGGCCGGATTTTTCAAGAATAGCAGATTTCCATCTCCCATATCCCAGCGCCATGAAACCGGATTGCCCGCCGACTGGTCGGTAAATTTCACCACCAGCGGAGCACAGCCCTGAATGGTATCGGAACTGAAGTCCGCTTTTAATTGACCATGGGCGTGATAGCCGGCCAAAAAAAGAAATAAAAAAAAGAGTATGCACCCACTACGAATCGGCATCGGTATTTCTGTTTCAGAATGGTAATTAATTACCGGTCTTCAACGGATCTTCGGATTTGCAACCCAATCAGCGTCTTTTTTTCATTTCAACGGTGTTGGATGTCGAGTTTATAGTGGCAACAGCTTTAACATAATAATAGTCGCTGTCTTTAATGATCCATTTTCCATTTAATTTATCCAATGGAAATGCGGCGCCTGAAAAATCCGAAATGATGGAGTAGTCGGCCACATTTCCTTTCCAGGTTCCCAGAAATTCTTCCAGGTCTTTCACCGCCCGCACCTTTTCATTTTCAAGGAAAAAAAATTCAAATCCCGTAAATGCTGATGTGATCTCGGTATTCCCTTCCTTGTAGCTGGTTATTACCCAGGAACCATTGGTAATGATATCCATCAAAACATTCATCTTCTTATCTTCAATTGCTTTTGAACAGGATCCGTTTCCTGTTAAAACCGGCAACAGTATAAGGCAGATAAGAATTTTTTTCATACAATTTTCAGAAAACTAAAATTGGTAAATTTTCCGGTATTTTTCTTCCAGATATTTTAAAAAATATTGAACATTAAGCCCTTCTCCGCACAGCTTTTTACTTAATTCTTCCGTTTCGTACATTCTTCCATGCCTGTGGATATTTTCGCGCAGCCATCCAAGAAGTCCGCTGCTATTCCCCGATTCCAGTGCTTTTTGATTCTGCGGATCCGAATTCAGCCAGAGATCAAAAAATTGTGCGGCATAAAAACTGCCTAAACTGTAGGTTGGAAAATAGCCGAAACTGCCATGGCTCCAGTGTACATCCTGCAGACATCCTTCCCGGTCGTTCGGTACTTTAACGTTCAGGTATTTCTCATATTGCTCATTCCAGTAAGCCGGAATTTCTGCCGTGGTCAGTTCGCCGCCGATCAGTTTTTTTTCCAGCTCATAGCGGATCATTACATGAAAATGATAAGTCAGTTCATCGGATTCAGTGCGGATGAAACCTGGCTGCACCTTATTGATCGCTTTATAAAAATCCTGAACCCCTACATCTTTCAACTGATCCGGAAAATATTGTTGAAGTTTCGGAAGATAGATGGCGCAAAAAGCTTCTGATCTTCCTACATGATTTTCCCATAATCTCGATTGCGATTCATGAATGGAGAGCGAACATGCTTCGCCAAGGGGCAGTCCATATTGCGATTCCGGCAGGCCCTGTTCATAAAAAGCATGGCCCAATTCATGAATACAACTCCAGGTCATGTTTCCAAGATCCTTTTCATCAATGCGGGTGGTAATCCGAACATCACTGCTGTTAAAGCTGGTAGTGAAGGGATGTTCGGAAAGATCCTGTCGTCCCGATTCAAAATCATAGCCCATTTCACGCAGCAGCAACATTCCAAAAGCCCACTGCGCATCTTTGGGGAAATGTTGTTTCAGGATACTATCATCCACCTGGGTAGAAGATGCGATTTTGTCGAATAGTTCTTTAAGCGGAATTCGGATGGAATTAAAAACAGAGTCCAGTTTTTCAACGTTCGATCCTTTATCAAATTCATTTAAAAGGGCATTGTAGCGATGGCCTGAATAACCCAGAAAATCGGCTTCCTGTTTTTTTAATTCTACCAATGGCTCCAGTTCGGCTGCGAAGATTTGAAAATTGTTTTCCCTGCGGGCATTTATCCAGCTAAAAAAACTCTTGTTAATCGCTTCTGTTAACCGGCGAACAAATTCGGAACTGAACTTTTTCTGTTTGCTATAATCTTCCAGGGTAAGCTCGAGATTCCTTTTTTCTGCCGGCGAAAGATCCTTCTTCTCGTTCAATCGCTGAAGCAAATCGCCAAAGCTGGATTCAGTAAAATAATGATGGGCTAATTCTGAAAGCGTTGCAATCTGCTGGCCGCGGAATCGGGCACCTTTTGGCGGAAGATAGGTTTCCTGATCCCATTGAAGTACGGCTCCGGAATAACGCAGATCGGCGATCCGGTGCATTGTTTTCAGGTATTCGGCGTATAAATCCCTGGTTGTGGCGGTTTGTTCCATGATCTAACTGAAAAAGCTGAAGGTAAAGAGATTGTGCTGAAAGCGGCAGGAATTTCACGCATTCGGGGCTGCCCTTCCCGAAATGCTTCTATCTTTGCCGGCGAAATTGAAAGTAAAATAGCTGGGTTCGATGATTTCGTTTTTTCGTTCACTGATCAGGTCTTATTTTAATCCGGGCTCCATAGTCTTGCGTTATGGCCGTGCTTCAAAACAGGATCCCGGGATCTGGCCCGGTTCCGTGTCGGCAAAAAACCTCGAAATGCATCTGGAAGTGCTTGCCGGTGAATGGAAACCGGTTTCGCTGAGGCGATTGGTTGATGATCTGAAAGCCGGAAAGCTGCGAAACAAATCTGTTGCCCTTTGTTTTGATTCCGGATATGCCGATGATTACGATCTCGTTCGGCCTATTCTCGAAAAGCTAAACATTCCCGC
>JAEZAY010000496.1 GCA_023427575.1 Bacteroidota bacterium
CAATATCACCCCGAGTTAAAAAGCACGGTGGAAAATCCACATCCGGTGTTTGTGCGTTTTGTTGGAGCGGCGAAAGAATATGCTGAAAGGAAGAGCTCGATGAAAAACCCTCTGCTGCAAAGTGAAATGATATAAGAGTCGCCGGATTGGGATTTTATTGAAGCGGTTTTTGTTTTGATCCTGAAGCAGTCGCCAGACCACAAATAATCAAAATATTCAAGATCAGAGATCCGGATCCCGGGCAGTTTCCTGAAATGGGAAGCCTGAATCCGGATTTATGCAATCTTATATCATCATTCCCGGCATCTCTCATGCGGATTCCCCTATCTTTGCACGCTTAAATTTTTTTCAGAATGGGTATGGACCGCAATTCGGTTATAGGCTTTGTGCTTTTGGCCTTGTTATTATTTCTCTATCTGTTTTTATCAACAAAAAGCAGCCAGGAACTGGCGGCGGAACGCAGAAAGCAGGAGGATTCGCTGGCCATGGTCGCAAAAGTGCGTGATTCCATAGCTGCTCTGTCTGATACAAGTAGCAGAACGGTGGCTATTGACACCAATTCACTGAAACGGGCCATTGCCGGAACAGAAGAATTAGTGGTGGTGGAAAATGATGTTTTACGGATCAGCTTTACCAATAAAGGCGGTCAGCCGAAAAAAGTTGAACTGAAAAATTATGTTTCCAACGATGGCGCTCCGGTGGTTTTAGGCGGTACCGAATTCGACAAGTTCTCATATCCCATCAATACCGCGGCGAATCAGTCGGCGCAAATCAGCGAACTCTATTTTTCTGCTTCGGAATTAAAAACGGAAAATGATGCGCAGGTACTTACCTATACTTTAGCAGGACCCGCTGGCGAGCAATTGGTACACCAATATGTAATTCGCAGAAACGAATACATTATCGACTGGATTGTTCAGATGAATGGCGCGGATAAATTACTGACTCAGGGCGCGTTTAATCTGATCTGGCAGAATCAGCCCATGCAGCATGAGAAGGATGTTACTTACGAAAGACAGATGACGAATATCTGTTTTTATGAAGACAATGATTTCGATTACATTCAGAGCAGAACAACGCACCAGTTTGAAAAACCCGTTCAATGGGTAAGCGTTGCGCAGCAGTTCTTTAATACAACCCTGATCGCGAAGAACAATTTTACTTCCGGTGAAGTGAACTGGATAAAGAGTGAAGATACCACCGGCATTATTGCAAAATCGACCACCACACTGCAATCTAAATTGCCCCTGGGTGCCGTTGCATCAGTTCCCATGCAATTGTATTTCGGACCAAATGAATACAAAACGCTGAAGCAGCATGCTCCGGAAATGGATAAAATCGTGAATCTTGGCAGAGACTTTTACGCTTTTGTACGTCCGATCAACAAATACATTGTAATGCCCGTTTTTGATTTTTTCAAAGGCTTTACTGCCAGCCTCGGGATTGTGATCGCACTTCTTACCTTGTTTATCCGTTTACTCACTTCACCCCTGGTTTACAAGAGCTATCTGAGCGGTGCGAAAATGAAAGCGCTGAGACCGGAGATCGAAAAACTGAAAGAGAAGTTGGGTAATGATCAGCAAAAAGTGGGAATGGAGCAAATGAAATTGTTCAGGGAAGCAGGTGTTAATCCATTGGGAGGTTGTATTCCCGCCCTGCTGCAAATCCCGATCTTTTTTGCCCTCTATAGTTTTTTTAACTCGAATATCGACCTGAGAGGAGAAAGTTTCCTTTGGGCCCAGGATTTATCAACCTATGATGTGATCCTCCGCTTCCCATTCCACGTGTGGGGTTTGGGCAGTCACCTGAGCTTATTCACCTTAACGGCTACGGCTACCAGCTTTCTGATTTCGCTGTACAATATGAACATGACTCCAGACCAGAATAATCCGGCTCTGAAGTACATGCCTTATATATTTCCCTTTATTCTCCTGTTTATCTTTAACAGTTTGCCATCGGCGCTTACCTGGTATTATACCGTTTCAAACGTGATTACCCTGATTCTTCAGTTTATTATTCAGAACTATATCATCAACCACGATAAAATTCTGGCCAAGATTGAAGACAATCGCAAGAAGCCGAAGCCAAAATCCAAATGGCAGGAGAAATTTGAACAAATGCAGGAGCAACAAAAGCAAATGCAACAGCAGCAAAGTACCGGAAAGGGTTCTCCACGCGGCAAAAAGTAATTATTATAAAATAATATCGTTATAAAGACCTGGCATACCATCTTAATTGCCAGGTCTTTGTTATTTTTAGACAACGGGCGGGGAGTTAACTGCGTCTTGATTATAAATAATTGAAAAGCAACATGAAAAAGCTTTTAATGGTTTTGGCCCTGAATCTTCTGCTGTTATCAGTCTTTAGCCAGAAGAAGATCTCAGAGCTTACTCTTGTATATGATGCCACGGTAAGTACGGGAACTTCCGAACCCCGAATGGCAGATGCTTTTGATGGTGCTACCACAACAGTTTATCTTAAAGGAAACCTGAGTCGCTCCGATATGGTGAGCGCTCTGTTTAGTTCTACCACTATTCACGACGCAAAAACCGGCTCGGCTGTTATCCTTCGGGAAGTGAGCGGTCAGAAACTGCTGATTCGCATGAACCCCGACAACTGGCAGGAGAAAAACCGCCGCTATGAAGGAATTACATTTAAAAACACCAACGAAACCAAGGTAATTGCCGGATATAATTGCATTAAGGCGGAAGCCAAACTGACCGATGGCTCCAGCTTTACGGTTTTTTACACCCGGGATCTGATCCCTGAAAACAAGGATTACGATTTTCAGTTCAAAAACCTGAATGGCCTGCCGCTTGAATACGAATTAACGCAGGGAAAAATGAAAATTAAATATACGGTCTCGCGAATAAACCTGAACCCGGTGCCGGCGGCCCGTTTTGATATTCCGAAGAGCGGATATCGCGAACTTACTTATGAGGAAAGTAAAAAGAATGTAGGCGGATAAAGCCGGGCTTATTTATTCCCCAGCTTAAATTTCAGGTCTACCAGATTCAGGTTCGACTTAAAACCTGGCCTGGTCATTTTGTATTTATATGGCAGAATGTAAATGGTATTGCCTTTCTGGTACGTTGAAATGGTATTATACATAACAAAGTTACCCCTGGTTTGAGAAAAGGCCTTGCTGCCGGTAAATTGCGGGCCGGCTTTTAAGGTGAATCCGGATGGCGCTTTCACCGGAACAAAATCGCTGGCGATTTTGGCCGATTTTTTCTTGCCACCGCCGCTACTTGCCAGAGCAAGTGCAACTACCCCCAGCATTGTACAGCTGATGATCGATTTTTTAATCATGTGGTTTAGTTTAAGCGTAAAATTCAGATTCATTCGCACGAAGTTATTGAAAAAATTAGGGATCCTTTAACCATTCATCAATTATTCTTGTAATTACTTTAACGTATTAGACGCTGAAAAGGTTACCAATCCATAAAATTTTCTAAAAATATTTTTTCGATCCGATTATTTGCTTTATTTACAGCGTTTTAGATGTTTAAACTTTAAACCGAAATCGGAAAGCAGCTTCTTATTTACCGGAAAAGATCGGGGGCCCAAATTTTTCTTAACTGATTTAGGGAAAAGAAATTTTGAAAGAAGGGACGAAAACAATATTTTACGTAAACCTCCACAAATGAAAGAATACTCACACCGCCCCGATAAAGACGAGATCAGAGAATTGCTGAAACAATTCCAGAATTTAAAGTCAGGCCGAACGCATCGTTTTCTGGAGGAAGACTCTTTCGAAAAGATCGTGGATTATTATGACGAGATGGAAGATCTGATCCAGGCTTATGAAGCGGTTGAAATCGGGATTGAGCAGTATCCCTATTCGGCGATGCTTCATATTAAAAAAGCCGATCTGCTGATCGCCATGCGTCAGTACCAGAATGCGTTGGAAGTTCTGGATCATGCCGAATTACTTGATAGCACCGACATCAATTTGTATATTCAGAAAACAGATGCCTATCTGGCACTCGACCAGCAGGAGCGGGCGGTTGAACTCCTGGAAAATGCTCTCTCCATGTTCGAAGGAGCGGAGCGAATCGAATTACTGTTTGAGCTGGCCGATGTGTATGATGATTATGAAGAATTCGACAAGATTTTTGATTGTTTAAAACTGATTCTTGAACAGGAGCCCGATAATGAGGAAGCGTTGTACAAAATTTGCTTCTGGACCGATTTTACCGGTCGTAATGAAGAAAGCATCCGCCTGCATCAGCAGATTATTGAGGAGAAGCCTTTCAGCGAGCTGGCATGGTTTAATCTCGGCGCTGCCTACCAGGGAATCAAATTGTATGAAAAATCCATTGATGCCTATAAATATGCGGTAGCAATAGATGAAAAATTTGATTACGCATACCGGAACATGGGGGATGCGTTTATCCGTTTACGTAAGTACCGCGAAGCCATTGAATCGCTGGAAAGAGTGCTGGAACTGTCCAGACCGGAAGACGTGATTTATGAAGCCATTGGACACTGTTACGACCGCCTGAAGAATTTTGCGCAGGCGCGGTTTTACTACCGCAAAGCTTCCCACCTGAATCTTGAAGACAGCAAGTTGTATTACAAAATTGCCTGCACTTATATAAATGAATCTCACTGGTCGATGGCCTGCAAGCAATTAGAGACGGCCCTGCAGATTCACCGGATGCAACCCGAATTTAATCTGGCTATGGGGGAATGTAAGATGCAGCTGGGCGAATTCAGGGAGGCCATTCAGTACTTTTCGAATGAAGTTCGGCAAAGACCGAAAAACATCTCGAGTTGGGAAGCTCTTATCCGCTGTCTTTACAATGGGGAATATTATGAGGAAGCGCTTGAGCAGGTAATGGCGGCCATGAGCCATACCGACAGGAAGCCCATTTTTATCTATTATCTCAGCGCTATTTATTTTGCCATGGGCTCCTTTAAGGAAGGATTGCTTCAACTGGAAAAGGCACTCAGTATTTCTCCCCGCTTACTAAAAAAGCTGGTCGATCTGGATCCTGCAATACTTCGGTATCAACAGGTAGTAGATCTTATCGCCCGGTACAAGAAGAATCGTTCGATTTGAGAATTTTACGGTGTTAAATGTCAGTCTCTTCCTGTATTGGCCTGCACTGCATGGTCGGTTTTAAGAATTACCCCGGGACCGCCTGGTTTCAGCTTTCCTTCCTGCTTTCCGATTTACATTGTATTTTTGCGCCCATTAAAACCCGAGGAGAAAAAATAAACTGAATGAATTTCAATCTGACTCAAATCCCCGAACGTCATTTAAAGCCCAGATCTCACGGAATTACAATGGTAATGGATAAGGGACTCAGCGTGGCGGAAGCGGAAAACTTCTGCAGTGTAGCCAAGCCCCATGTAGACATCGTAAAATTAGGTTTTGGTACTTCCTTCGTAACGCCGAATCTTCGTGAAAAGCTGGATGTATACGCCTCCTACAATATCCCCGTTTATTTCGGCGGAACTCTTTTTGAAGCCTTTCTTATCCGTAATCAGTTCAACGATTATATTAGTGTATGCCAGGAGTATGGCGTTCAGTTTATGGAAGTAAGCGATGGCTCCATCAATATCCCTCATGCTGAAAAATGCGGCTATATTGAAAAGCTGACCAAATACGGCAAGGTATTGAGCGAAGTAGGAAGTAAGGATGCCGCGCATATTATTCCACCCTATAAATGGATTGAGCTGATGCGGGCCGAACTTTCAGCGGGTTCATCCTATGTAATTGCCGAAGCGCGGGAATCGGGCAATGTGGGAATTTATCGCGGTAGCGGCGAGGTAAGAGAAGGATTGGTTCAGGAAATTCTGACCCAGATTCCGGAAGAACAGATAATCTGGGAAGCACCCCAAAAATCCCAGCAGCTTTATTTTATTGAACTGATCGGCTGCAATGTAAACCTGGGCAATATTGCACCTACTGAAGTGCTTCCGCTGGAGGCCATGCGGGTAGGTTTACGTGGCGATACCTTTCATCTCTTTCTTAAAAAAGAAAAGTCTGAATGAGAAAGTTCGGTTTAATAGGATATCCATTAAGCCATTCTTTTTCTAAAAGCTACTTTCAGGAAAAGTTCAGAAAGGAAGGAATTACGGATGCTGTTTATGAGAATTTTCCCATCGATGATATCAAACGCCTGCTTCCGCTTCTGAATGAGGAATATGGTTTATCGGGTTTGAATGTAACCATTCCTTATAAGGAGAAAGTGATCCCTTTTCTGGATCATGTTAGCGATGTGGTAAAAGAAACCGGCGCCTGCAATTGTATCTCAATCCGCGATCATAAATTGACCGGCTACAATACGGATGTGGCAGGATTCCGGATTTCGCTGGAACGTTTTCTCAGGCCCATCCATAACCGCGCTCTTATCCTGGGCGCAGGAGGGGCCGCAAAAGCCGTGGCCTATGTACTCAAAACGCTCCAGATTCCCTATACGCAGGTTGTGCGCAACCGGAAGGAAAAAAGCCAATTGCTTTATCAGGAACTAACACCAACCATTATTCGCGAACATCCGCTGATCATCAACACCACCCCGGCAGGAATGTATCCCAAGCTGGAAGAAACCCCCCTGCAGGATCCGGACGGCATCGGAACCCGGCATTACCTCTACGACCTGATTTACAATCCCGAAAAAACGCGTTTTCTCTATGAAGGGGAGATAAGAGGAGCTACCATTCAAAATGGGCATGAGATGCTGATCATCCAGGCGGAAGAGAGCTGGAAGATCTGGAATTCCAACAAAAGTTGAAACGGCCGGGAGGAAAATGTGATAATATGATAATGTGATAATGTGCAAATGGTTTCAGGTAAATTGAAAATTATTAACCGAACACTAATGATGTGCAAATACGGAAGTCTGAAGGTCTTAGGGCATATATCCTTATTATGCTTTGCTTTTCTTATCTGCTTTGCGGGAAAATAAAAGAAAACGTAATGTGCAAATCTGCCAATTCAAAAACGGACGGCGTGGAGATAAAAAAAAAGAGTTGTTACCGGAGCAGCCCAATTTTTTGCGCAACTTTTATCTAAAAAAGTGGAAGGGGTCATTTACAGCGACTGCTCCTAATTCACTATTGATATAGGTTTCGGGTGATTAAGATATTATTACCCGGACACCACTGGTGTGATAATGTGCAAATGTGCAAATACGGAAGTCTGCAGTTCTTAGGGCATATATTCTTATTATGCTTTGCTTTTCTTATCTGCTTTGCGGGAAAATAAAAGAAAACGTAATGTGCAAATCTGCCAATTCAAAAACGGACGGCTTGGAGATAAAAAAAAAGAGTTGTTACCGGAGCAGCCCAATTTTTTGCGCAACTTTTATCTAAAAAAGTGGAAGGGGTCATTTACAATGACTGCTCCTAACTTAAAATTCAAATGCTTTTTTTGCCGCCCCGGGAAGAGGCACTACTTTTTTCAGTTCATAATCATAACAAACCATCCCGGTTTTTGCATTGGCAACCGTAACAGTTTGTCCATCTTTTTCCTTTACCATTTTATATTAAAGTTCAAACGAAAACTTTCCAATTTCACCGGCACCAACATAGGCGATAATGGTATCGCCATAAAAAAGTTCATTTTTAAATTCAATGCTTACATCGCTCATGATCATTCCGGTTCCCTCCAGATTTTTTTCGGAGTATCCGAGTGAAGCGAGGTATTGCATCCGGCTTTCATGGATCAGCGAAAGAATAGAATCATTGCCCACATGACCGCCATAATTCAAATCGGTAATTCGCACAGGGATCCGGGTAGAAAATCGGAATTGTTCAGGTAATACCAGTTTAACTCTCGCCATTAAAAATTATAATAAAACGGTTAACGTTCGTGAAGTAGTTCTTTCAGTTCAAATATATCGAGAAAGTTGCTGGCGGCGGGAGTGAAGGCAACCTGTTCTACCAGTTTGCTTCTCCAGTTTTGAAATCGTTCTTTCCAAACGAGGCCTTCGTAATCGAGATCTTCCTGGCGAACTTCGCCATTCAGGTATTCCATTAGAGATAAAAACTTTTTTGACAATCTGGTTTGCTGTCCGTTTGGCCCTGTTACGGTTATGTATTTTGGATCAGATGCTGAAACAAGTGCCAGATCCATAATAATATTGCCATCGCGATCGCGGATCAGCGGAGCCGCCACCGCTATTTCTTCCGCCGCCATATCAACGGCTTTTTCCAGGTCTGCATAAGAAACCGGCTTTGGAGATTCATAATAATATGCCATGGAAGATTGTTCAACCGGATTGTATTCGCCCTTCGTTTGTTTTACTACATTATTGGAAACTCTTTTTTGCACCGATGCCGGTAATTTCTTTGGCTCGCCGGAATTCTTTTCCTTTTCAGAGGAAGCCGTTGGCTTCTGTGTTGTTTTCGGATCGCTTAGGGTGCTGGCTACCGGCAGGCTGCTGGTGGATACCAACTGATTATTGTAATCGCGGTTAAAATAATAGAATGCCGAAAATCCAATCAGGCCGATAACAACGGCTGCCGCTGCAATCCGCGTATAACGCATCGGCACCATTCGCGCTTTTGGTTTTTTTTGCTGATCAAGAAAAGCGGCTATGGTATTCCAGGCTGCCGGGGGAGGCTCAATTTCCGCTTCGGCAAGCCTTAGCTCAAAACCCACAGCAACCGAATGATCTTCTTCCAGTCGTCCAACAATTCTATTCCAGTTGTCCGGGGGAGGAACAACTTCCAGATTTCTGAGCCTGTATTGTAAATCTTCACTCATATTGTTATCGTGTATACGACTTTTGAGTATCACTTAAATATTGTGCAACCTTTTTCTGAAGGATGGCCTTTGCCCTGGCAAGCTGCGATTTGCTTGTTCCTTCGCTGATACCAAGCAATTCACCAATCTCCTTATGCGCGTACCCTTCAATCACATAAAGATTAAACACTGTTCGATAGCCGGGGGAAAGTTCCTGGATCAGGTTTATAATGTCTTTTTCTGCAAGACTGTCCAGCGCCGTTATATCACTGTCTTCAATAGTGCTTTCCTCCTTATCGCTAACGGTGGCCAGCTTGGCAGATTTTTTCCTGAAATGTTCAATCGATGAATTAACAAAAACCCTCCGTACCCATCCTTCAAAAGATCCTTCCGCCCGGAAGCGATGCAGGTTTTTAAACACTTTTATAAATCCTTCCTGTAAAAGATCCTGTGCATCGTCGGCATTGTTGGCATAGCGCAAACAAACCGCATACATTTTGGGCGCGAACCGCTTGTACAGTTCTTCCTGCATCCGGCGATCTCCTTCAATGCTTCCAGATATTAAGTCGGATTCACTTATGCTATGGTTGCTTTTTTCGTACAATTATTTTCAGCATTAAATATTATTTCTTAGCAGGTTCGTTTGCATGTTGCAAAAATAAAACCAGCTCCATAGCGGCTTTTTTCCGGTGGCTGTAAAGATTTTTTTCATCCAGGCTCATTTCTGCGAATGTTCTGGTATCGCCCTCCGGCACAAAAACCGGATCATAGCCAAAACCCGATGATCCTCTTCGTTCATTGATAATATGACCCTGGCAGATACCCTCAAAAAAATGCGTTTCATTGTTAAGGATCAATGCTATGACGGTTCTAAACCTGGCTTTTACAGGGGTTCGGTTACCGATTCGGAACAAAAGCTTTTCAATATTATCAGCAAACTCCGGATCACCGGCGGCATATCGCGCGCTTTTAACTCCGGGTTCACCATTCAGGATCTCCACTTCCAGGCCGGTATCTTCACTAAAACAGGACAGGCCGGTCAGTTCATGAATGACCCGGGCTTTTTCTTCGGCATTTTCTTCCAGGGTATCGTAAGGTTCGGGAATCTCTATATCGATTCCCGCCTGTCGAAGCGTTTGGAGTTCAAAAGCAGATCCGATGGCCGACTGCAACTCTTCGATCTTGTGCTGGTTATTGGTAGCAAATATTAATTTCATCCTTATATGTTAAACAGGATTTTAAGGCATTTCCAGAGGGCAGATTTTAATTCCCTGCTTTCCGGCGTTTTCTGGTTCATGGCTGAAAGTTCGGGCCCTGCTACATACATGCAGCCTCCATGCTGCTGAACTTTAAATGCCGGAAAATCA
>JAEZAY010000518.1 GCA_023427575.1 Bacteroidota bacterium
CATCATAGGTTTGCCATTCACCGGGTTTGCGGGAGGCATTCACTAATGGCGGAAATTGCTTATAGATAGAAGCAGCCTGTCCGTTTGCGTAGGTTTTATTATTGTAAGAATCAAGCACCTGCAATTCATATTTTCCCATCAGAAAAATTCCGCTGTTACCACGGCCCTGACTTTCACCTTTAACTTCCGAGGGCGTTCTGAATTCGATATGCAACTGGCAATCGCCGAATTTTTCTTTGGAAGTGATACCACCGGTTCCTCTTGCCACGGTCATGGCACCATCAGCCAGAGTCCATTTTATATCACCGCCCTTGTCGGCAGTCCAGTTAGAAAAATCCTTACCGTTGAACAGAACGATGGCATCCGAAGGTGCTTCCGCATTGGTTTTGCCAGGCGTAACTATTTCGGGTTGGGGGTCCCAGTATTCGCTAAGTTTGGGATCGCCCTGACGGGGCGGACCCTGTGCAAACACACCATACGCAAAAAAAGCGGCCAAAGCCAGCAGAAAACTTTTCTTAAATGAATTCATAATTACGTGTCTTTTTTTAATGCTACCGTTAAAGATAAATGCTTAACGGGTTAATACTTCAAAGTTTCCAAATTTCATTTCAGCCAGACGTTCGGCCACCAGGCCTCTAACCTCTGCCAGCGCGGGTCCTTTTTTACACCAATCCAGCAACTGATCAATCTGACCATCGGTTCCACTAACAACAATTTCAACATCGCCGTTGTTCAGGTTCCGTACATAACCCGTTAACCCGGCCTTAATCGCCTGTTCACGGGTGGATGCCCGGAAGTTCACACCCTGCACTTTACCTTTTACATGAAATTTATACGTTGGCATTTCTATATTAATTATGGGATAAAAGATTTCGATAAAATTATATCAGTGGAACTTTTCTAGTCATCAGATTTTCATCTGAGAGGCTGGAAATATCGGCCACTGTTTTGTTCTCAAGAATTTTTAGGGCGGCATCCCGTACCAGTACCATGGTATCATGCAGCCCACAGCGGCCTTCATCGCAGTTTTTGCAACGCTCGTAAAAATATAAACTAACGCAGGGAAGCATGGCAATTGGCCCGTCGATCAAACGGATGATTCTTGCCAGAGGAATATCTTTTGGAGGAATCCGAAAGTAATAGCCCCCGCCTTTTCCTTTTTTACTGTCAAGCACACCCGCATTTTTCAATTGCAGCAGGATATTTTCCAGGAACTTTAAAGGAATATTCCGCTTTTCCGAAATTTCAGAAATCAGGGTAGGCCGGTCCGGCTGGGTATCGGCCATATACATCAGTGCCTGGAAAGCATATTGCGCCTTTTTTGAAAGCATTCGTCAGACTGGTTTTAGGGTATCGTTGTTTGCGTTTAGGATCCGGGATTCCCTGGGAATAAATATAATTTTATTCAGTCATTATTTTCAAATCCCGAGAACATCATTCATGGTAAAAATCCCGTTTTTTTCTTTTAGAAATTCCGCTGCAAGCACCGCTCCGGTAGCAAATCCTTTACGGCTATGGGCGGTATGAACAATTTCAATAGTGTCGATGGCTGAATAATACCATACTCTATGTGTACCCGGAACCGAATCAACCCTTTCTGAAATGATCTGAAGGTCGGTTTTTTCAGCCGAGGGATGGTTTTTCCATTGTTTTTTTGCGGGATAATCCGCGAGAATATGTTCTGCCAAAGAAATGGCCGTTCCGCTTGGGGCATCCTTCTTTTCGGTATGATGGATTTCGGTGATGGCCACATCGTATTCATCTTTACCCGACATCAGCGAAGCGAGTTTCTTATTCAGAGCGAAAAAAATATTAACGCCAACACTATAATTACTTGAATAAATAAATGCGCCTTTTTTATCCCGGCAGCGTTTTTCCAGTTCCGGATATTTTTCCAGCCAGCCGGTCGATCCGCTCACAACAGGAATTCCGGCTTCAAAACAGAGACTGATATTATCAAATGCAGATTCCGGACCGGTAAATTCGATGGCCAGATCCGCCTTGCGCAGGTTTTCGACTGTATTGTCTTCGGTATTATCAATGGAGATTTTCAGAACGATTTCATGGCCTCTTTCTACCGCAATCTCTTCAATTGCCTGGCCCATTTTTCCATAGCCGATCAATGCTATTTTCATATCCGAATTATTAGAACTGCGAATGTAACGATAAAGCCGGAATGGAAAGAGTTAGAGCCCTAACGCAAGGCGGGCCTTTTCTTATCGTTCAGCGTAAATACCAGGCTCAGGCCCAGTGTATTCGAAGGACCCATCAGCGTGGGTTTTATCTTCAGCGAAATGTCTTCGCTTACATCAAATTCTTTCAGATGCGCATCTACAGTGGCGTCCATCACATTCAAACCCCAGAACAAGAGCGTAAAAAGGATGGAATAATCCATATTCTTCCGGTATTCATTCCGCAGATTTAAAAGCCGGCTTCCCGAGGAACTGGGGTTGGAAGTGCGGAAAAACGGATATAATAACGCGTCCACTCTTTGCTGATAATTGGCCGTATCGGGTGGTGTACTTAAGAGCATCCGGGCCGCTTCCCGGGTCCGGTTATACCATTGACGATTATAAATAAATGTTCCGATGGGAATGCCGATGGCGGTATATACAATGGGTACTTTCCAATATTTCTTATTGTAAACCTGGCCCCAGCCCGGGATGATGGCAGAGCGGATAGCGGCTTTCCGCGGACTGTGTTTTTTTATTGTAACCGTATCCTTTGCCAGCACAAGCGTATCTGTACTGATTACGGCCGCCGCCGGCTCCAGCACGGTATCCCGTACAATCAGGGTGTCCTGTGCAATGGCGCAAACGCCGGTCAACATAATAAATACAAGGAGATAAATTCCTTTCATAGGTAATCCCTCTAATTAGCCGACACGCCCATGAGGTCGAGGATCTTGTTCAGGTCCTGGATAGAAAAGTATTCAATGGAAATCGCTCCCTGGCCTTTTTTGTTGTGAACTACTTTTACCCTGGTACTGAAATGAGATGCAAGGCTGTCTTCAATTTTTTTATAGGCAGGGGGAAGCGCGGGTTTTGAACTGTCCTTCGCCGGTAATTCCGATTTAAACATTTTTCTTACCAGCTCTTCGGTTTGGCGAACGGATAGTCCCCGGGTTTTTATTTCATTAAATATATATAACTGTTTATCGATGGTATCTACGTTCACCAGTGCTCTTGCATGCCCCATGCTGATCTCGCTTTTGCGAACCGCTACCTGAATATCGGGCGGAAGCTTTAATAAACGGATATAATTGGCAACGGTGCTTCTTTCCTTGCCCATGCGCTCGGCTACTTCTTCCTGGGTATGATCCAGCTCTTCCATCATACGTTTATAGCTAAGCGCTATTTCCATTGCGTTCAGATCTTCGCGCTGTAAATTTTCCAGCAAAGCCAGTTCCAGCAATTGCTGATCATCGGCCTGGCGTATATAGGCCGGAACATCCTTTAAACCGGCCAGCTTGGAAGCACGCCAGCGGCGTTCTCCGGAGATCAGTCTGTACTTACCTGTTGGCAGTTTGGAAACCGTAATCGGCTGTACTATGTCGTGCAACTTTATGGATGCGCTTAATTCCTGTAAGGCCTGCTCATCAAAATCTTTCCGGGGTTGTTTGGGATTGGTTTCAATCTCGTTTATTGGAATCCGCTGAATGGTAGTTACAGCCTCTACCACATTACTCTTTAAACCGGTTGGCGTTTTCAGGTCGGTATCTATGCTTTGTAACAAAGAACGTATTCCCTTGCCCAGGGCATCCTTATTTTGTTTTGGTGCGCTCATTAATTAGAAATATTTGTTCGAACAGTGCCGGGATTCAGATCCCTGCTGCCGGATTTAATCAAGGATTCTTTCTTCCTGTGATATTTTCGTTTTGTTATTTTTCTGAAGGATCTCTTTGGCCAGGTTCAGGTAATTAATAGAACCCTTGCTTTGCGCGTCGTATAATATAACGGGCTTGCCCACACTGGGAGCTTCGCTGATCCGCGTATTGCGATGAATGATGGTGTCGAAAACCATCTCATCAAAATGCTTGCGCACCTCATTTACCACCTGGTTGCACAGGCGAAGCCGGCCATCATACATTGTCATTAATATTCCTTCAATTTCCAGTTCAGGGTTTAACCTGCTTTGCACGATTTTGATAGTATTCAAAAGCTTTCCCAATCCCTCCAGGGCAAAAAATTCGGTCTGTACAGGAACAATTACCGAGTCGGCCGCCGTTAATGCATTTACCGTTATTAGTCCAAGTGAAGGTGAGCAGTCGATGATAATAAACTCATATGCATCGCGAACCGGTTCCAGGATCCCTTTTAATACACTTTCGCGGTTGGGATAATTGATCATTTCAATTTCGGCTCCAACCAGGTCGATATGAGAAGGGATTACATCGAGAAAGGGAATTTCCGATTTCAAAATCACATCCCGGGCAGGCGTTGCATTTACCATGCAATCGTACAGGCTTTGCTGAATATTATGCAGGTCGAAACCAACACCCGTGGTACTGTTTGCCTGGGGGTCGGCATCTACGAGCAATGTTCTGAATTCCAGAACCGACAGGCTTGCAGCCAGGTTAATTGCCGAAGTTGTTTTACCTACGCCCCCTTTTTGATTTGCTACACCAATAATTCTTGCCATAGTGAAAATCTGCAGAGCAGACTGGATTCTTTTTTAATGTTCCTTTTAGATCAGATTGAAATTGTTTCGCCAATATTCAGAAGCCGGAGATTTGCGCCGCCGGCGGAAAAGGTTTCGACCGCTTTGTTATGATCTATTTTAATATACCCAAATGTATCATAATGAACTCCAATTACCTCGCGGCACTGAATCATTTCAGAACATCTTAACGCATCTTCTGGATCCATGGTAAAATTGTCGCCAATACACAACACCGCAAAATTTAGTTTTGCCCACCCCGGAATCAGTTGCATATCAAGAGTTAAGGCCGTATCGCCACTGTAATAAAAGTTGCCTTCCTCACTCGTTATGATAAAGCCCATCGGATTTCCGCCATAAGATCCATCGGGAAGCCCGGAGGAATGATGCGCAGTAACGGCTTTTACGGTAAACTCTTCAAATTTCCACTTTCCGCCTGTATTCATCGGATGAGTATTTGAATAACCCTGCCTGTTGATCCATTCGTGAATTTCAAAAGCACATACCACTTTGGCTCCGGTTCGGGAAGCGATACTCAGGCAATCGGCTATATGATCCTGGTGCCCATGTGAAAGCAGAATATAGTCGGCCTCCACCGTATTTACATCTACCCGGTTCTTTGCCAACTCATTATAGCTAATAAAAGGATCGAACAGGATTTTCTTGCCTGCGATCTGAACCGAAAAACAGGAATGCCCGAAATATGTAAACTCCATATGAACCAATTTTTTATTTTTTTCTATGCCGCTTTTTCTGTCAGGTTGGCAAAAATACGGCTTCGGCATAAAATGTGGCTGGGATTGTAGTGAATACAACCGTTTAAACCCGGGGATTCCATTATATTGAACTTCTGAAGGCAGGAATGCCTGAACTTTGAACGGAATTTATCTATTATCTCTATCTTAATGAATCAGATTAGCAAAGATCTTATAGTGGAATTTGGGACGAAGGACGTTCATTCTCCGAATCCGGAAATTCGGTTCAAAGAAGTACCAAATCAAAAATCAGAAAACGCCGCTTATATTATTATCTCCGGAACAAACCGTAAAAACAGCAATACTTACCAGGTTGCCCTGTATTATCAGCAGGCTTTGCGTAAAAAAAATATCCCCGCTCCGGTTTTGTCGCTGGTAGATCTGAAAGTGGATAAGCGCAATGCCGATTATGAGACAATTGAAAAAGAACAGTTGTTCCCTTCCGCCAAGTTTATTTTTATTGCCCCCGAATACAATGGCAGCATTCCGGGGGTGTTAAAAAGCATGCTGGATATTTCCGATTATAAAAAAGTATGGTGGGGGAAAAAAGCCCTTCTCACCGGCATTTCAACCGGCAGGTCGGGAAATGTTCGGGGAATGGAACATCTGACCAGCATCCTGAATTATCTGAAAGTGGTTGTTCATCCCAATAAGCTGCCCATTTCCTCGGTTGACAAATTACTGGTTGAAAATGGCTCGCTGCAGGATCCGGCTACCGAAAAAGCAATCGATACCCAGCTGGAAGAATTTATCGGATTTTAATCCGGCCCGCCCCCCGGTTTAAAATTGCAACATTTGTTTATCAATCCGTGAGCCAGAACGGGTCTATATTTGCGCCGGCTGCTCCGGATCGCGGCCCGTACAAACTCCGGATCCGGCATTATCTAAAAACTGTTCATGCGTAATTCAGCTTTTTTGTGGGTGCTTGTCGGGATCATGCTGGTCCTGGATATCTATGTATTCCAGATCATCCGTTCGGTTTTAAATGGATCTTCACCGCGTTTGCGGATAACTGTGTTCAGCATTTACTGGTTCTTTTCCATTATTTTTCTCGCCACACTGGCGCTTCTGCCCTTTATTAATTTTGATGCCCTGCCCAAATCATTTCGAACCTATTTATTCGCGATTGTGGTGGCGCTTTTCTTTTCAAAGCTGATCGCCTGTATATTTTTTGCAATCGATGATCTGCGCCGCGGATCGATGTGGGTGATCGGAAAGCTGTTCAGCAACCCATCTATTGAGGTGAAGCCCGGCAGCGATGGCATTACCCGTTCGGTATTTCTGAACTGGCTGGGCCTGGGTATCGGCGGCACATTTCTGGGAACCATGATGTATGGCTTCACCAACAAGTATAATTATAAGGTAAAAAAAGAAAAGATAATCGCTGATAACCTGCCATCGGCATTCAGAGGTTTGAAGATTGTACATATTTCAGATATCCATGCCGGTAGTTTTATGGATCAGGATTCGGTGGCTGCCGGCGTTGAGTTGATCCGGAAACAAAACCCCGACCTGGTGGTTTTTACGGGTGATCTGGTTAACGACCATGCGCAAGAAATGGACAATTACATCGAGGTGTTTAAACAGATCTCAGCACCCATGGGCGTTTTCAGCACCCTGGGTAACCATGACTATGGGGAGTATGCATTGCCCCGCGGGTTAACGGCCGAAGAACGTGCCGGCCAGGTGAGGAAGAATGTTTTTCAGATGGAGGAGGTTCACCGCAAATTAGGCTGGCGATTATTGATGAATGAAAATGTTTCCCTGGAGAAAGATGGGGTCCGAATCTCGATCATTGGCGTGGAAAACTGGAGCATGAAAGGAAATTTTCCGAAATATGGCCGGCTGGATCAGGCTTACCGGGGGGCGGAAGATTCGCCTTTTAAAATTTTGCTGAGTCATGATCCAAGTCATTGGGAAGGCGAAGTGAAACAGAAATTTCCGGCCATCGACCTGATGTTATCCGGCCATACGCATGGAATGCAATTTGGAGTGGAGATCCCGGGCTTCCGCTGGAGTCCGGTTCAGTACATGTATAAACAATGGGCGGGCCTTTATACGGATAAGAACCAGCAGCTTTATGTGAACAGGGGCTTCGGGTTTATTGGCTATCCCGGAAGGGTGGGGATTTTGCCGGAGATCACCGTTATTGAACTGGCTTAGTATTTCAAAAATTTCTTCCTGGAAACATAAGCATAAATTGGATTCGCCGCAGGCATTCCATTCTGAAAGCCATTATAACGGTTACCATTAACCGACTCCAGTTCCGGAGGTTTTGGTTTCCTGTTGGGCATATTAAATATTTTTAGAACCATTCTTCCCTCTCTGTCGCTGTTAATGTTATTTAACTTCTGCAATTAAATGCTGGCATATAACTTGGATTTCAATTTTGAAATAAAATTGTTATATGAAAAGCAAACTCCTCTTCTTATCAGCTTTTGCCCTGATCCTGTCCGTTACTTCTTTTGCACAAGGCGGCTTTCATCTTGGAGTAAAGGGAGGCGTAAATCTTACGAAAATCGATGGTGTTTCGTTTAAACAGGAATTCAAGCATGGGTATAATCTGGGCGCATTTGCCGAAATAAATTTTAACGACAAATGGGGAATCCAGCCCGAGGTATTATGGAACCAGGCGGCAGCCCGCACCTCGACCCAGTTTGACGATTTTTATGATGAAGGATTTTCTGAATTTAAAAATGTAAAGCTCGATTACCTGAGCATTCCCCTCTTACTTAGCTATCGCCCCGGCAAATTTGTAACGCTGCAGGCCGGGCCGCAGTTCGGAATTCTGTTGAATCAGAATGATGATCTTTTACAGAATGGCAAGAACGCTTTTAATTCGGGCGACTTCTCCCTGCTGGGCGGAATCCAGCTCAATTTTGGCGGCGTAAAACTGGGTGGCCGCTATGTGGTGGGGCTGACGAATATTAATGATATCGACAATCGCGATGAATGGAAAAATCAGGGTTTCCAGCTTTATGCAGGGTTCAGACTTTTTTAATCCCGATTTCATCTTCTCAAAACCTTCGGATTTTCTGAAGGTTTTTTTTATTCCCGGGGTTTTCTGTCTTGAATGGCCGGTTTAAGAATTTAAACCGAATATATCATTGGTGTCCGGTTAATAATTTTCAATTTACCTGAAACCTGTATCAACAGTAGGTTAGGAGCAGTCATTGTAAATGACACCTTCCACTTTTTATTACAAAAAAAGTGTAGCAAAAAAATCGGGCTCCGGAATAAATTCTAAAAATTGAAACTTCCGGCTAAATAAAAACAAGTCACAGCGAAAGAATATAACCCAGCAGTGGTAGGACTTACGAGCTACAGAACATTTCCGGGCTCTGGTAACAACTGTTTTTATTTTACGCCGTCCGTTTCAATTTTCTTAACGGATTTCTTCCGAGGCCCGGTGGAATACATTTTAACCGGACACCAATGAT
>JAEZAY010000063.1 GCA_023427575.1 Bacteroidota bacterium
ACCATTCAAACGACTGTTTCGCATAATATTTACATTCCGCGATTTATCATTCCCTTTAAACTTAAAAATCCTTCCACCATTATTTCGCCCCGAACCATTATTAATCTGAATGCATCCTATACAAACCGCCGCGATTTTTTTGAAGTACGATCGGTGAATGCATCCTGGGGATACGACTGGACCAAAAGAAATCACACCTGGCAGTATATTCCTTTCAATATAGAATTTGTAGATGTACTGAAAAGAGATAGCCTGGTTAAACTGGAACAGGCCAATCCGGCGCTGGTTTTTGCGTTTAATAACGGACTAATCATCAGCCAGATCCTGTCTTACGGAACTTTTGGCGGGAAGGGAAAACATAAAACACTATTCAGAGCCCGGGTGGAAGAAAGCGGGGCCGTGTTCGGGATGATTAAAAGCCTTGACAAAAGAGATCTCCGGCGGTTTATAAAGGCTGATGTGGAATACAAATATTTTATCGAAAATCCCAAGTCGACCTGGGCTTTCCGGGGTTTTGCCGGCTACGGATATGCGTATGGAAAGGCGGGCGACTCCACCGAGCGATATCTGCCCTTTTTTAAAGCTTATTTTGGTGGCGGACCTTATAGCATGCGGGCATGGAGAGTACGGCAGTTAGGCATCGGGTCGAGCAATTTCTACGATACCCTGCAGCAGGGCAGAATTGACCGTTTCGGCGATATCCGGATTGAAGGTAATATTGAATACCGCTTTGATATCGGAACCATCCTGGGTCTGAAACTGCAAAGTGCCCTTTTTGCAGATATCGGCAATATCTGGGTTCGGAATATTTACGATGATCCTAATTTAATTGGCGGCGATTTTTCTTTTAACCGCTTTTTTAAAGATCTGGCAGTGGCGGGAGGCACCAGTCTGCGCCTTGATTTTGACTTCTTCCTTATCCGCTTCGACTGGGCTTATAAGCTCAAAGATCCCGTTTATAAAAATCAGAATGGGGGCTGGTTTCAAAATCTTAAAATTGGCTCGGGCCAGTTCCAACTGGGAATTGGTTATCCGTTCTGAGCATAGGTTTCGCGGATCATTCTTTCGGCTTCCTCCAGATTCATGGCATCATCTACAGAAAACTCTCCTATCCGGGTTCGGCGCAATTCACTCAGGTATGCACCAGTTCCAAGAATATTTCCGTAGTCAAAAGCCATACTTCGGATATAGGTTCCCGTTGTACAAACGATCCGGAAAAATATTTTCGGTAATTGAATTGCTGTAATTTCAAACTGCTCAATGGTTACCGGGCGCGGTTCAACTTCCACTACCCTTCCTGCCCGGGCATGTTCATACAGGCGCCTGCCCTCTTTTTTTATTGGCGAGTGGATAGGTGGCATTTGCAATATTTCTCCGGTTAAGGGAATGGTGGCATCCGTGATCTGTTTTTCCGTAATGGAACCAATATCCCTGAAATTTTCAGGGATGCTTTCCAGGTCATACGTTGGGGTGGTAGCGCCAATCGTAAAGCTGCCCGTATATTCTTTTTCGCGGGCCATATACTCATTGATCTTTTTCGTATACCGCCCCGTGCATAAAATCAATAAACCGGTAGCCAGGGGGTCGAGTGTTCCGGCATGACCCACTTTTTTGATCCGTAATATGGACCGGATCTTTCTTACCACGTCGAAGGAGGTCCATTCGAATGGTTTGTCTATCAGCAATACCTTCCCTTCTTCAAATACGTTCAATGTGAAATTTTTGGTGAAGATAAGGGAGATGAAAATCTGGTTCCAATATATGTCAGTAGAATTTGTGAGGGAGCGGATGAGCTCAAATCGCCTGACGGGCTTTCAGTTCAAGATATTTATTTACGGTATTTACGGTAAGGTTTTCCGGCGGAGTCAATATGGTGAAAATCCCATGATTGCGAAGCTCTTTTACAATCAGTCTTTTTTCATAACTGAACCTTTCCGCGATTGTTTTAATGTACAATGATTCAAGATCCGCTGATTCGGACCTTGTAAGTTCCCGCAGTTCCGTATTCTCAAAAAATACCATTAGTACCAGATGATTCCGGGCGATCGCACGCAGAAACGGCAACTGTCTTTGCATGCCGGTAACCGATTCAAAATTTGAAAATATGATCAGCAGGCTTCGCTGCGGAATTCTGGTCCGGATCAGACTATAGAGTTTTTCGTAATCCGTTTCCAAAAACTTTGTTTCCTGGTTATAAAGCGTTTCTATAACCGTATTCATTTGGGCAGGTCTTCCGGAAGCGGCGATAAAACTGCCCGGTTCTTCTGCAAAGCTGATTATGCCGGCCTTATCCTGCTTTATAAGGGCCACCCGGGTTAACACAAGGGCTGCATTGATGGCATAGTCAAGAAGACTCATTCCGTTGAAAGGCATTTTCATCACCCGGCCTTTATCAATCAGGCAATAAACAGGCTGGCTTTTTTCATCTGTAAACCGGTTCACCATTAAAGCCGACCTTCTGGCCGTCGCTTTCCAGTTTATACTACGGATATCATCGCCGGTTACGTACTCCTTGATCTGCTCAAACTCCATGCTATGGCCGATCTTCCTGATTTTCCGGCTGCCGGTTTCCGTTAGCGTATTTGAATACGCTTTTAATTCAAACTGCCGAAGGGTTTGAAAAGAAGGATAAACCCTGACCGTTTGGCTATTTTCCGAAATTTGCCTTTTAACAACCAGGCGCAGGGGGCTTTTTATAAATACATTGGTGTTATGGAAAAGATATTCACCTCTTTCCGTAGGCCGTAGACTATATTCTGCCCTTTGTTCAGATTCCTCCTTCATCTGAAGCATAATCAGAAAATTCCGGTTCTGAAACTGGTCGGGGATTTCATCGATTATTGAAACCGACACCTGGAACGGATAATGATTACGGATGATCAGTTCAACAATGTTATCGTCGCCATTACTAAAGCGGTCGGGCATAATCCTGGTAGCGGGTACGCCGTTACGAATGGAGAAAAGCAGGCGGTAATCGAGCAGAACCAGTATAGCAAACAGGATCAGCAGAATTTTAATCACCGGGAACAAAAATTCCAGCCGGTATGAAAGAACAAACAGCAATATAATGGCAACCAGGGTCCAGTAAAAGCGGCGGCTGAAATAAAGAGGCCGGATATATCGGGAATAAAACCCCATGGCTATCGGGGTATTTCAATTCCGTGAATAATATCGGCAATCACCTGATCAGTTGATACGCCCTCCATTTCCTTATCAGGAGTCAGTACAATCCGATGACGCAGTACCGGTGGCGCCGTAAAAATGATATCCTCCGGGGTAACGAAATCACGGCCACGCATAGCCGCCAGCGCTTTCGACCCGTTCAGGATTCCGATGGATGCCCGGGGTGAGGCGCCCAGGTAAACAGACTTATTGTTTCGCGTATTAGAAACAATGGCTGTAATAAAACTCAGCAGCTTATGCTCCACATGAATTTTTCTTACCCTTTCCCTCAAACTGGCAATATCGGAGGCCGAAATAACCGAATGCACTTCATGAATCATCTTGTCAAGTCCCGACTGGTGATGATGAAGCAGGATCTTAAATTCCTCCTCCGCTGAGGGATAGGTAACATCAATTTTAAATAGAAAGCGGTCGAGCTGCGCTTCCGGTAAATGATAGGTGCCCTCCTGCTCAATGGGGTTTTGTGTGGCAATTACCAGGAAGGGTTCTTCCAGGTGATAGGTTTGGCCATCAACGGTGATCTGCCTTTCTTCCATTACTTCGAAGAGAGCAGCCTGTGTTTTCGCCGGCGCCCGGTTGATCTCATCAATCAAAACAATATTGCTGAAAATGGGGCCCGGTTTAAATTGAAAAGCGGAATCTCTGGGATTGAAAACAGAAGTTCCGATCACATCCCCCGGCATCAGGTCGGGTGTGAACTGAATCCGCGAAAAGCCAACGGAAATGCTTTTGCTGAGCAATTTTGCGGTAAGTGTTTTTGCGATTCCCGGAACTCCTTCTATCAGCACATGACCATCGGCCAGTACGGCGGCCAGCAATAATTCGATCATGTTATCCTGGCCTACAATCACTTTACCCATTTCTTTTTTGAGTACTTCAACCGATTCCTGCAACAAGCTTAGATCCGTTCTTTGTTCAAAAAAAGTTTCTTCCATATTCGCTGTTATCCTTGTTTATAAAATTTGTCCAGCCTTTGATGAAAATCCATCAACTGCTCATCTGTAACTTCCGGAAAATCCTGGAAATATTTTATAATGTAAACGATTTGTTCGATCGATTCCGCATCATAACCGCTTTTGAATGCAAGCCTGCTGATAAATCCTTCCTGCAGGTCGCGGGTTGGGATATTATAACGCGTTCTTACATAATCGAGAAAATGTACGGTCATCTTGTTCGACAAATCCTTGTTATCGTGGCGTTGATGATACAATCTTCCAATCGTTTTTACAAATTCCAGGGACGCGTTTTTAGGAGCCTGCCTTTCTGGTACAATCCGCTGTTTCCGTTTGGATTCAAAGATATAAATCAGTGCAAAAAGGATTAAAACCAGCCAGAATGGCCATTTCAGAATTCTATCCTCCATGAACATCCGTAATTTAGAAAAATTGTCCCTGGCCTTATCTGATCCAAAGCGGTGATAGCGGAAATAATCATCCCAATAAACAGAGTATAGATCTTTTGGAAGAAAGGAAAGGGCCTGATTGTAATAATTGCTGTTATCCTTATGCAGCAGAAAAAAATTGGAAAAAGCAGCCGGCGCTACCTGTACAAACAGGGAACCGCCATTCTCATACCGGAATTGTACAAAATCGGGATCACCCGTTTCATTGTATCCCAATACCGTGGTATAGGAAGAATCGTATTCTGTAAAATGATTATCCAGCCGCATTCCCGGGTATACGTATCCGTGATAGTCGCCGGTTAAAGGATCTTCAATGGTGACCGAAAGCGAATCTTTACGGTTCAGCACCGAAGTGGGGTAGGCGGCTTTTAATCCAAGCGTATCCAGAAAATCGGAGCCGATTTCCATGGCACTGATAAATACATGGTTTCCATTTCCGATAAAGGTCATAATGGATTCAAGTTCCTTTTCCCCCGGTACAAAAGCCGGTGAAATGATCAGGTACAGCGAACGTTCCGCTTCGGAAGGAAGGGCACCGAAGCCGCTAATCTTGTATGAATTGGTGGATGCCGGCGATTTCTCAACTACTTCAACCGACGCGTCGGGAAAGATTGACCGCAAATTTTCATAGGCATAATAAGCCCCGTAGGGGATCTTGTCTTTTCCGGCCAGTGTAATTCGTTCATTAATGGATTTACGATTACAGCCCGTCAGAAAAACGGCGAGAAAGGCAAAGAAAATAATATGTACAATCCGAAATTTCAATAGGTGATGCGGTTTTGAAATCGGGTGAAATTGCCAGAAATAAGCTCAAACTGTTCCCGGGTTAATGAAAACTCACCATACCAGACATATTCATAAATGCGGAGCAATGATTTGAAATCGCCCGCGAATGGCGTAGTTTCCAGTTGCAATGCGTAATCGCGATTCGTTGTTTTAAGATCATATTGAATCAACTCTTTTTCATGCAAAGAATAAAGGGCTATGAGATAAAGATTTCGCAGTGCAAGCCGGTAATCGCCGGAAGTCATTGCGTTTTTATAGGCTGATTGAAGAGCTTCGCGGTCGGGTAAATCAGACCCCTCTTCGTGTGATTCGCCATCCGGTTTTATTTTTCGCCGCAATAAATTGTTTGAAACAATCAGGCGCCATAATACAAAGAGAACAAGAACCGCTAGTCCCAGGTAAAATAAAATTCTGGTAGCCGGGTGCCGGAGCATGGAAAACAGAAATTCTGCCAGCGAGGGACCTGATTTTACTTTTTTCTTCGTCCAATATTCCGGGTCATTGGCATATTCAAAGGCCCTGGTGTTTTTTAATTTTTCGACTACCGTGTCGGCCACTTTGCGGAAGCTGACAGAATCAGAACCGAATTCCCTATTGCTGATGGTCTTTTCGCCGCTTCCCGCTTTTTCGATCAGATCTTTCGGTTCCTGTGAATAAACGGCGGTATTTACGGCGTTAAAAAATAAAAACGCCGTCATCAGAAATAAGCTGATATGAACGAATCTTTTCTCCATCAGAGCGGGGCAGAATTGATTTTCATGGCCTGTTTTTTTTGCAGCTTACGGGGATATACTATAAAATACCAGATGATAAAAAGGGCTGATAAAAATAAAATAGAAATGCTCAAAAACAGCGGCATGGAGGAATACCGGGTTATATATCCTTCCAGAAATCCGGCAACAATAAAAACGGGCACCAGACCTACCATTAATTTCAAGCCGTCTTTTGTTCCTCTTTTTAATGATTCCAAACGGCTATACGTACCCGGAAATAAGATACTGTTCCCCACAATAAACCCCGCGCCGCCGGCAATAATGATGGCCGAAATTTCCAGGGTTCCATG
>JAEZAY010000064.1 GCA_023427575.1 Bacteroidota bacterium
GTTCCGCAGATCCAATTACCGGCCCGGAAATCTGCTTCAGTATTCCTGGGAGCCGGTCCTGAAAAACATCCGCTACAATACGGTGGAAGGACTGGTGATGAATTTAAGAGGATCTGTTATCAAGCCACTGAACAAACTGGGTAAACAGTTAATTATATCACCGGATCTCCGGTATGGATTTACTAATCATCACTTCAACCCTTCGGCAAGGCTTCAGCTTCGAAACCGTTATTTTGAATGGGACGAAGATGGCGGAAGCAGCGGGCGCTATTCACTGGAACTGGCTGGCGGCAAAAGAGTGTCGCAGTTCAATAAAGAAAATCCCATTGGATCTTTACAAAACACCATCACCACTTTATTGTACGAGCGAAACTACATGAAGATCTACGAAAACTATTTCGGCAGTGTTTCCTATAGTAAGCGGAGCGACTACGGACTTCTACTTAAAGGTTCGCTGTTGTACGAAGACCGGCTGCCAATCGACAATACGACGGATTTCACTTTTTTCGATCGTAAACATAAAGTGTTCACTCCGAATTTTCCGGTGGAGCAGTTAACTGAACAATTCCAAAGGCACCAGGCCGTTTCAATCAATCTGTCTGCTGAATTTCAGCCCGGAGTAAAATACATTCAGTACCCAAGGACGAAAGTCGCGATTGGCTCAAAATATCCAATATTTTCACTCATGTATGAGAAAGGTATCAGGGATATCGCCGGCAGCGATGTAGATTATGATAAATGGAAGTTTTGTATTAAAGACGATCTGAATCTGAAGCTGCGCGGCAAGCTTCAATACCGGATTGCCGTTGGTGGTTTTATGAACGACCGGTCTGTTTTCATACAGGATTATCAGCATTTTAATGGGAATCGTTTATTGTACGCCGGAGAATACCTCAATTCTTTTCAGCTGGCTCCATATTACGCGAACAGCAGTTCAGCTCCACTGTATGCCCAGGCTCATCTTGAACATCATTTTAACGGAATGCTGACCAACAAGATCCCCTTGTTCCGGCGGCTTAACTGGCATCTGGTGGGAGGAGGCAATGCATTTTATGTGAATGCTGACAACAACTATGCAGAAGTTTTTGCCGGAATTGAAAACATCTTTAAGATTCTGCGGGTGGATATTGTAGCGGCTTATCTGAACGGACAAAAAGGAGAGATTGGTTTCCGGATTGGTTTTGGAGGCCTTATCGGCGGTGCGGTGGAAGTCGACCGTAAATAAGGCTATTTTCCGGACATTGGTGTCCGGGTAAAATGCATTTCCCCGTACCTCGGAAGAAATCCGTTAAGAAAATTGAAACGGACGGTAGGAGAATGTGCAAATGTGCCAATGTGATAATGTGATAATGTGGAATTTGCTAATATCCAAATTGAAACGGACGGCGTTAAAATAAAAGCAAGTCACAGCTAAAGAATATAACTGTCCGGATTTGAGTTTGCACATTAGCACATCATTGGTGTCCGGGTAAAATGTATTCCCCCGGGCCTCGGAAGAAATCCGTTAAGAAAATTGAAACGGACGGCGTAAAATAAAAACAGTTGTTACCATAGCCCGGAAATGTTCTGTAGCTCGTAAGTCCTACTGGCGCTGGGTTATATTGATTCGCTGTGACTTGTTTTTATTTAGCCGGAAGTTTCAATTTTTAGGATTTATTCGCAGCCCGATTTTATTTGCGCCGCTTTTTTTCAAAAAAAACTGGAAAGGGTCCCCGGACACCAATGGGTTCGAAACCAAAAGTTCGCCTTTCATTTTAATGCCTGGCACCGATAACAAACCGGTGGAAATGATAAGTCGTGAATTAGATTTATCTTTTGCCCGAAAAATTTTTTATGAAACAGATTTATGTCAGTGATTCCGGCCCTAAAATTTCGCAGGCCGTTTATGGATTTTATCGTTGGAATAATGAAACGACCAATATCTCCAATATGGAGAAGATTATTGATTTGTGTCTCGAGCTGGGCATAAACACCTTTGACCATGCAGATTATTATGGCGACTTTCGGTGTGAGGAATTGTTTGGATCGATTCTGAAACAGAAATCGGTAAAAAGGGAAGACCTGGTATTGTTTACGAAATGTGGTTTAAGATCAGCGCATCCATCGCAGCCAAATGTCAGGGTTCGCCATTACGATAATTCGAGGGCGCATATCCTGAAAAGCGTCGAAAATTCGCTGGAGCGGCTGAATACCGATTATATAGATATATTCCTGCTCGATCATCTGGATCCGCTTGCCAACCTGGAGGAAACCGCCATCACCCTCGGTCAGCTTCGTGATTCGGGTAAGGTTAAACATATCGGGGTGGTGAACTTTTCCGTTTTCCAGCATCAGTTGCTTGCCTCCTATCTGCGGGTTCCCATTGTTACCAATCACATTGAATTGAACTTGCTGAATACCTCGGCACTGGCAAATGGCCAGATCGATTATATTAAACAGCGTTATATGTATCCCCTGGCCTCTGCGCCCCTGGCCGAAGGCCGGATCGCACAGGGTGATGACGTACAGTCGGTGCGGGTCCGGTCAAAGCTCGAAGAGATCAGTGAAAAATACAACCGCGATATTGAATCGATTGCTGTGGCCTGGCTGGTCAAACTGAACGCCCTGCCATTGATCGGAACTATGAGTGAACAGCGGATCCGCAATATCGCCAACGCGTTTGATATAGACCTGGATAACCAGGACTGGTATGAACTGTATGCCGCTTCCACCGGCGAAGAGGTTGGGTAATGGCCAGATTACAAAGGATCATGTTTGTGTATAACAAAGATCAACACCGGTTTTGATAGGGGTCAGGATTTGGCATTTTGCGCCGCCCTATCTTGCATGCAGATAAACATAAAAGCATGAATACTATTATTGTAGCCACCGATTTTTCTCCCAACGCTTACAATGCGTTGAAATACGGGGCCGGACTTGCTGCTGAAACCAACGCATCCATTTTATTATACAACGCGTTTCATATCCCTGTTCACGCCTCCAATGCTCGGATTTCGGCCATGGGCGTGGATGAGCTTATCCGCGTAAACAAAGCAAAACTGGAGGCCCTTGCAGCAGAAACCCGGGAATCATATCAGGTGCCTGTTTCAACGCATACCGATCAAGAAGAACTTTCTGAAGGACTGCAATCCCTGGTTGAATTGTCAGAAGCCAGCCTGGTGATAATGGGTTTGCATGCGAACGACTGGAGTGATCG
>JAEZAY010000105.1 GCA_023427575.1 Bacteroidota bacterium
GTATACACTGAATCGTTTGATACCAGAGCATTATCGCTCACACGACGCCATTCGTATTTTACATGACCCTTCGGTAAGCGGAGCGGAACGGTGGTGCTTCCATCGGGTGCCGGCAGAACTTTACTGTAAACACCCGCCACCTGGATTCCCTGGCTGTTGGTAGGCGCTTTTACTTTAATAACCGCGGGGCTGGGCGAAAAGATCGACCAGTCGCTGTTAGAACTGCGCTTAAACCGAACCCGGTAGGTTCCGAAGCTTTTTACAGTAATTTCGTTCCCGGTAAAGGAGACAATAGAAGAATTGTTTACAATATTTAAAACTCCATTTGTACTGGTGGCGATCGTGGTTCCGTCTTTCTGCCATTCATAGGCATAAAATCCGGGGGAAAGACCCAGTTTCGCTTCAATAGCGGAATCGGCGCAAAATTCATTCTTTCCAAAAAATATCAGGGGATTCGCCTTATGCAGCGAATTCATATACGTAACATACGTGGAAGGATTCCAGTGGCTGTTCCATACGGCATGGCCCTGATCGGCAAACAAAGAAAAGCGCAGATTGCCTCCAATTGCGAGCATGGCATTGGCGGTATTCTGAGCGGTTTGGGGACTGGGGTTATTATCCAGACCCCCGGTTGCCATCCAAACGGGCACATGTACAAAACGCGGAAAATTAAAATTACCCGCATTCGCTGAAGGTGCCGCGCCGGCTACCCGCTCGGGAAATATCTCGGTGAGCCTCCAGGCAGCATTTCCTCCCATCGACAAACCATTGGTGAAAACCCGATCAACATCCAGGCGGTTATATTTGGCCAGAGTATCTATGATGCTGATCACAGACCGGTAATGCCCGTTAATTCCATTGCCCCAGCTTCCCGAACAATTAGGGTCGGTGGTGTTTAACTGGGGATAGATAAGAAACCCATCGTATTGATTGTTATCTACTCTTGACCGGAACAAATTCCCGCCAAAAAGAAGTTGTTTTTCATTATTGTAGAGGCCGCCGTTGGATGGACATCCCAGCTCTCCGCCACCATGAAAGAAAACCATTACCGGATATTTTTTACCGGCGCTGTCGGGATTGTTATAACTGCGTGGGAACTTTAGCCGGAAAGCCATCCGGGTTCCGTGAAGATTTGAATAATAGGCTTTAAAAGAAGAGGCATCAAAACCCAAGGAAGGCAATTGTACACTCACCCATTTCTGAAGCCCCGGTTTTGCCGGATCCGGATTGGCTGCAGAACCCGGGGAATCGGTCGATTTCCATCGGATAATGGGGTCGGCTGGATTAAAAACATTCTGAGCTTTCGTTGGAAAAGAGCTTAAGATCGTAAGAATTACAACCCAGAGCAGGAGTAGAGTTTTCTTCATAAACATTACTTTGGCACTATCAGATTACCTACTTCGATTTTTGCCTTCTAATAAGGTACGGTAAAAGAAGGAAGTTTGCAATCAAACCGGTGACGAATTTTTTAGCTTAAACATGCAAACTTTATACCCCGTCGTGGCAAAAAGCATTTGTATGTAGACCTTCAACTGATAACCTCTTGCTGTCAAACAGGTTACAAACTGAATTAAAATCTGCCTCCAAAATATCGGTGAGTAGTCCGGAAAATCTTTTACACAACCATACCCGGGCGTTGGAATAATTAAAAGGAAATGGGGAATATCTGATTAGGCCGGAAACTTTGCTGATCCGTATTTCTACCCATTTATAATTCCTACCGAGGGAAAAAGCCGTTCAATTATCGGTGCTGCCGAGAAGCCATTTTTTTACGGACCGGGACAAACAATGAATTTTTAACCCGTAAAGATCTATACAGAAATTTCTAATCAGTTAGTGAACCTTTTATCCCTTAATCGCTTCGGGGAAATAAAACGCTGATCCTGTCTTGCAGGTGCAATTCCCTGGTAGCAGAATTTCATTTAAAGGGTTCTTCGTTCCATTAGAACGACTCGTGAAGACCGGAGACCGAAATTGAGCCTGGCTGATCAGGGAAAAGAAGACCTAATGTTTAAATTATTCACCCGAGGGCACTTCAATTTCTGCTCCTACCTGAACCGGCTCTCCGAAATCCGGCCTGCCATCGGATGTCCAACCAAATTTCTGCATTCTTGGATTCCGGGTATTTTTACAGCCCTGACCTGCACTGGAATTCGCGTGGTAAATGATCCAGTCTTCCCTGCCATCGGGGGATTTAAAAAAGGAATTATGTCCGGGTGCATACGCTCCGTGTTCGGGTTTTTTTCTGAAAACCGGTTCCGGGGTTTTTGTCCAGTCTGCGGCGTTCAGCGGGTTTCCATTTTCTTTCAGGCTTAACAAGCCCAAAGCATAATCGTCCGTCCAGCATCCGCTGCCTGAATAAACGATAAATGCCTGGCCCCGGTCATTCTGAAGGAATTGCGGGCCCTCATTTACATCGGGCGTTCCAATCATTTCCCAATCATGAACCGGCTCGGCGATCTTTACCCGCTCACCTTCAATCGTAAGCGGATCTTTCATTTTTGCGATATAGATATTCTGGCTCACGTTTACATCGCCATCCCATCCCGACCAGGTAAAATAACGCTGGCCTTTGTATTCAAATACAGAACCATCAATGGCCCATTTATCGCTTTTATCACTGATCTTTCCTTTAAATTCCCAGTTATTGGTCATGGGGTCTTCACCGGGATTTTCAAGCACATACATCCGGTGGTTATGGTTATTACCATCGTCGGCAGCAAAATATAAATACCATTTCCCATCAAAAAAATGAATTTCAGGCGCCCAGATATTTTTGGAATACATGCCGGTAGCCGGGGGCGTCCAAACAAAAACGGGTTTGGAATCTTTCAGCTCCGACATATTT
>JAEZAY010000132.1 GCA_023427575.1 Bacteroidota bacterium
CATGGATTTCCCATGTTCCATTCCTAAAATGCCTTTAAAGCCTTTCGAATGGATATGCTTGAATACATTCCGATAATTTATCTCGCCGGTAGTTGGTTCCTTTCGTCCGGGATTATCGCCTATCTGAAAGTATGCTATTTCATCCCAGGCCTCATCAATATAGGGGATGATATTTCCTACCTGGATCTGCGCATGATATATATCGTAAAGAATTTTACAGGAAGGACTGTTTACGGCCTTACACACCAGGTATCCCTGCGGCACATCGGTCAAAAACAGATTCGGATGATCTCTGAAATTCAGTGGTTCCAGAACAATTACCAGGTTATGCTTTTCAATTATTTCGCAGGCACGTTTTAATGTGTCCACCACGTTGGCGAATTGAAAATAGGGATTAATATTATTGGTTAACACTCCGGGCACTACGGTCATCCAGGTAGCATTGCAGCGTTTGGCAACTTCAATGGATTCGCGGATCTCTTTCAGGAATGTATCTTTCTTCTCCTGGTCTCTGCCGGTAATGGTCGGTTTGCTCCAGTCAATATTATGTGCAACAAAAACGCCCATACGCATTCCAAGTTTGGCAAGTGTTTCGCCAATCAGAGCCTGTTCCTTAACATCGCGGCCGCGCATTCCATTGTCTTCAATCGACCGAAACCCTTTATCATGGGCAAATTTGATCTGGTCAACAAACTGATTGCCCGCATGATTGCTGAACATACCGGCATGAAAGGCATAGTCAAGATTAAAAGGTTTATCAGCAGTCATTTCATTCAATTGATCCACTGACTGGTTCCCGGGATTGCCGGAAGCGGCCATTCCGGTGCTGGTTGCTGAAATAACGGATGCGCCCGCGAGTAATGACTGCTGCATAAATTTCCTTCTTTGCATAGCTCTGGTTGGGATTTTACTGGTTTTTATGTGATTGCTAATCAGTGAAATTTGAAACACTCATCAAACTTCTTACAAAAAGCTGGTCACTGAAAAATTTTTAACAATTTAGCCCATAATAAAATAAAATCTAAATCAATTCCCGGCAATCTGATAATTCTTTAACTTGAGGCCCTTGAAAAAAAAGCATTGCGTGAGAAGAATTGGCATCCTGACCGGATTATTGTCGGTGGTTTTAATAGCATTTGGACAAAATAAACCGGCAAATTTTGAAGCTTATCAGCAAACTGTACCCGGATCACAGATTAAGTTTAAAATGGTACCCGTACCGGGTGGCGACTTTACAATGGGAACCCCGGCATCCGAGAAAGGTAGATCAGCGGAAGAAGGTCCGCAGCGAAAAGTAGGTATTTCCCCTTTCTGGATGGGCGCAACCGAAGTTACTCATGATGAGTTTCTGATCTTTTTTAATGATGAAAGCTTTGTGCGCAATTCGAAGGTGGATGCCGTAACCCGGCCTACCACGCAGTACATAGATCTGAGCTGGGGAATGGGTAAAGCGGGAGGATTCCCTTTTAACAGCATGTCGCAATTAACGGCGATGATGTACTGCAAATGGCTTTATAAAAAAACGGGAATATTTTACAGGCTGCCTACAGAGGCTGAATGGGAATATGCCTGCCGGGCCGGAACAAAGACCCCTTATTATTTTGGCTCTGATCCGAAAATGCTCGACGCCCATGCATGGCATGCCGGCAACAGCGATGGAAAATATCATAAGGTGGCCCAGAAAAAGCCCAATGCCTGGGGCCTGTACGATATGCTTGGAAATGTAGCTGAATGGACCCTCGATCAATATGATGCAAAATATCTTGCCAATCTAAAAGATGGTGTAAAGGATCCGATGACAGAACCGAAATCCAAATATCCCAAAACGCTGAAAGGGGGTGGATATACTGAATCGGCATCACAGCTGCGCTCGGGGGCAAGGTTCGCTTCAGATCCTTCCTGGAACAAACGCGATCCCCAGATTCCTAAAAGCAAGTGGTGGCTCACCGATGCGGCTGCCGTCGGATTTCGGATAGTGAGGCCTTTGCAGCAGCCCAGCCCGGAAGAAGCAGAAAAGTTTTATCAGAAATACATGAAATAATATCATATTTAACTCCAAAAAACACAGATATGAATCACAAATCCAGTCGCCGCGATTTTGTTAAGCAATCTTCGCTGCTTGCAGGAGGTCTTCTGACAGCTCCTGTTTTTGCCGGGGCCAATTATTTTTCAGGATCGGCCGATGTAATAAAGGTAGCGTTGATCGGTTGTGGGGGAAGAGGAACCGGGGCGGCCATGCAGGCCCTTCTGTCGAAACAAAACGTGAAGCTGGTAGCCATGGCCGATGCTTTTAAAGATCGCCTGGATGATTGTTATGAAACCCTGACTTCCGATGATATGGCTGAAAATACCGGTGGTGCCGGAAGTTTAAAAAGCCGGATCGATGTACCGGAAGAACGCCGTTTTGTTGGATTTGATGGATATAAAAAAGCCATTCCGCTTGCCGATGTGGTGCTTTTATGCACTCCTCCCGGATTTCGTCCCATTCATTTTGAAGAAGCGGTGAAACACGGCAAACATGTATTTATGGAAAAGCCGGTTGCCGTAGATCCTGCGGGAGTAAAAAAAGTGCTGGATGCTGCTGCCATTGCAAAACAGAAAAAGCTTAACGTGGTAGTTGGGCTTCAAAGACATTATCAGAACTCATACCGGGAACTGTATAAAAGAAAAGACCAGATCGGAGATATCACCTCCGCGCAGGCCTGGTGGAACAATGATGGCGTTTGGGTAAAGCCCAGAACGGCAGGACAAACTGAAATGGAATACCAAATGCGTAACTGGTATTATTTTGTTTGGCTTTGCGGCGATCATATCCTGGAACAACATATCCATAATATAGATGTGGTGAACTGGTTCAAGAACGGATATCCGGTGAAAGCGCAGGGCATGGGGGGAAGAGAAGTGCGAAAAGGAAAGGACCATGGTGAAATCTTCGACCACCATTTTGTTGAATTTCATTATGCCGATGGTTCCATATTAAACAGTCAGTGCCGGCATATTCCGGGTACGATGGCAAAAGTGGATGAGCTGATCATCGGAACCAGGGGCAAAATTGCCTGCGGCGCCGCCAACATCACCGATCATAAAGGAAAGCTGCTTTATCAATTCGATCGAAAGACAGAAAACAATCCGTACCAGACCGAACACGATGAACTCTTTGCGGCTATAGCTAAGGGTGAGTATAAATTCTCGGATGCTGAAAACGGTGCCAACAGTACCATGACGGCAATCCTCGGACGAATGGCAACTTATAGCGGCCAGATTATCGAATGGGACAAAGCACTGAATTCAGGACTTAATCTTCAGCCGAAATCATACGACTGGAATGCACTGCCTCCGAATGTTCCCAACTCGGATGGCCTGTATTCGATTGCCAAACCAGGAGTTACAAAATACGTTTAGTCGTACTGCCATTACCAACATCAGTATGCGAAAAAGACTTCCAGGCTCCGGTCTGGAAGTTTTTTTTTGCCCGGGGCTGCTTTTTGCTAACAGGCTTCAGTGGCGGCTTTCGGGAGAATTTTCAGCAGGGATGAGCCGACCGGAATCCGGATTTTTTGGTCTGCTGCTTGCATTTTCCAAAACTTGATTTTACATTTGAGCTCTCTTCAATCCTCTGACAATCCGTACCGCAGCTTACCTGCACCAATTTTCCAAAACCTGATTTAGCATTAAAAGCTTACATATAGCGATCTGATTGGATTCTGTTTAACCAGGGCTGATCGGATACTTTGCAAACTATTCCCTTCCTCTGAAAGATCGGCGGTAAAAACCCGCAGCTTACGTAATCTCTATTGTACACTCTGAAACCTACAAAAATGAAAAGGAAATTTAATTATTTCTTGGGATCAGTGCTATTGGCTGCACTCTCTCTTACAGGTTCTGCACAAACAGCCGAAAATTTCAACTCCCGATCCGGTTATACTTTAAATCAAATTCAGCAATACCTCGAATCGGCCTGTTGGTCATTCAATGGTTTTTCAATTAGCAGTACAAACTGGAATCCGGCCATTGAAGGCGATGGAGCGCTGGTACTAAACTCCAATACCGGCAATGTTGGAAAAATGTACAGCCCTGTACTGGATATTCCGGGGCAGGTAAGTCTTTCATTCAAATACCGGGTCAAGACGACGGGATCGGCCCGAAAATATTTTAGAATTTACATTACCGATTCTTATAACACGCTACTTAAACGCCTGGATAGCGTGGAGTTGACAAATATTAATACAGAAACAATCCATACATATAGTCAGACTTTTAAAAATCTTGGTTCAGGCTCGTATAAAATATTTATCAGCTATACCGATCTCAATCCTTCAGCTATTACTGCCATCGATGCATTAACTATTTCAGCTACCAAAACCTATGAACAGGGCTGTAATCTGGCTCCTGTTGCGCAGGATGATCTTGTAAATGGAAACAGCGATCGTACGGCTTCCGATTATATCTGTGGAAATGATGGCGACCCTGATGGTGAAATTTTCTGGCCTTATATCGTAACGAACTCGAAAGACGGGAATGTGGAAATCTCCGACGACGGAAGTTTTGTATTCACGCCCAACTCCGGATTTTCGGGCAACTCTACCAGCTTTACTTACCGGATCTGTGATGAAGGAAGCAACCCGCTTTGTTCGAACGAGGCCACCGTTACTATCAACTTCCCAACTGTTGCCATGCTGCCCGTTAGCCTGGTTGATTTTACCGGAACCTATCTTGGCAATGGTGAGGTTAGATTATCATGGGTAACCAATTTTGAATCAAAAAGCGATCGCTTCGATATAGAAAGAAGCAGTGATGGCGTGAAATGGGTAAAGGTTGGAACGAAAAAAGCGGCCGGCAATTCGGCTATCCGCCTTCAGTACAATTTCATTGATGATGCAGGTAAAAACAGGGCCAACAAACAGGATCTTTATTACCGGCTTAAACAGGTAGATCTGGACGGAAAAGTAGCAACCGGAAGAATTTTAATTGTTCGGGTTTACAATACAAGAGCGGTTCGCGCGGTAAGCGTAACTCCAAACCCGGCGAAAAATGATATAGCCCTCAGCCTGGAATTACAGCAAGCCGCTTTTGTTACCATTAAGATTGTAAACAGCAATGGCACCGAAGTGCATCGGAAATCGCTGAAAGCAATTGAAGGTTTAAACAAGGTACTGGTAGAAGGTTCATCGGGATTAAAGCCAGGATTTTATATACTGGAAGTAATTATCAACAGCAGGGAACGTATGACCGTCAAGTTGATTAAAGAGTAATTTTTGTAAGGTTAACAGAGGTAACCACGTCCCCCGGATCTCCGGGGGACTCTTTTTTTATCCTTTCAGCGGCAGATAGGATTGCAGGTTTTTTACATATTGTTCAAAAGCCCTGATTCCGGCTTCCGTTATTTTGCAGATTGTCTGCGGGTAATTATCCTTGAATTGTTTGGTTACTTCAATATATCCCGCGTCTTTCAGTTTATTTATCTGCACGCTCAGATTACCCGCTGTCGCATTCGTTTTTTCCTTCAAAAAAGTAAACTCAGCCTCTTTAACGCTTATCAACAGCGAAATAATGGCCAGTCTTAACTGCGAATGTAATATGGGATCCAGGTCTTTAAAATCCATCACCGGTAATTCAACTATACTACTACCATTTTAAAAAACAACGATTATCCGCTGATTAAAATCCTCTTAAACAATACCCCGGCTCTTGCGAATTTCTTCGCGGCGAATCAGATGGCCGGGAATGATATAACTGAACAATAATGCTGCCGCGCCGAATAGGGCCTGGTATCTGAATTCAAACCATACCGAAACAATGGCAAGCACCCAACTGATGATACCACCAATTATAAAGGGCCTGAACTGCAGGATCCGGCCGGAAACAAATGATCCCAGTCCATATAATAACATATAAAATGGATAGCAGTTATGCCATCCGATTTTAAAAAACAACATACTTATTATAAAAAAAGAAACTCCCACTGCGGTCCACAACACGATCATATATTCATGAATATAAGTGAGCACTTTAGTGCGCCTTGAATCGCGACGCGCAAACCAGATCGTAAATATGACACATGGAATGGTAATTAACCATACGATGTAATGATGTGGATATTTAAATACAGTACTGAGCAAATACTGGCCAATACTGGCAAGCATCGCGCACCATCCCCACACCAAAAAGTAAGGACTCTGGTCCGAGATCTCCTTTCTCGTTTTTTGAATCATATTCTCAATGAGCCGCAGGCTTTCCGCTGCTGAAAGTTGAGACATCGGCAAGTTTTTTTTTGATTGTTTCCAATTGCGCATGTATAATTTACAATGGCAATAATTGGATTAAAATGGCAAAGACCGGCCCTAATCCAGGATCAGTTGGTTTGTGTTTTGTAATAACGAACCATTGGTAATCCCCAGTTTGGATGTAGAGCCGACTCCGGTTTAAATGTACCGAATCTTTTTTCTGATTCCTGAAACAATTCCTTTGCCGCAGCTTTGCTTCCTCCAAATTCTTCGGGAGTGTATAATTTATCCTGGCCTTCAAGCAGGTAGATCCTCGGGTTTTCCGGATCTAAAACTTTTGCTTTTGCCAATGCTTCCGTAGACATTGGACCATATTTTTGCCATCTTCCCTGTGGGTCGGAAACCATATACAAGGTTGCGATAAGTTTTTTTACCAGAAAGATCTCTGAGTTTTCAGAACTTAATTCTTCTGCTTTTGCAATCTGCATACTGGCCTTGTCAGCGATCGGATCCAGCTTATCAATATTTCCGCCCTGGGGATTTGCCTGTTGAAATCCACTCATAACATTTCCAAGGGCTGCATAATACCAGGGTAACCACTGATTTTTTTCAGCTTCTGCAATGCGTTCAAAATTATTGGCAAGATCTGTCCAGGCCTCAACGGTTCGTGCACTGTCGATGAGTGCAATATTTTTTTCCATTGCGGCAGTGTAGCGGTCAGACTGTGCCACCGTAACCTGAAATAACAATAAAAGAGCGAATGCAAACGTAATAGATCTCATAGATTGATGTTTTGGCCGGCAGTGTTATCTGCCCGCGTTGTTAAAGGAAATGATATCGATTTAAATGTTCTGATTTCTTTTTTGATCTTCATTTTTCAGCTTTCGGTATTCGCGTTCAACTGAATCATATTTCGAAAAAACGAAAGCCCCGAGATAATGAAAAAGCAATCCAAGTCCCCAGCCGGCGGTTGACCATGCAGGCCAGGGAATTTTACCGCTTCTGAATTCACCATTGGAAAAATACCAGATGGTCCAAAGAAAAATATTGACAATGATATACGTGATCAGGTGGCTCCGGAAACTGGCCCGGCGCCGGGCAATTTCCCATAACTCGGCATCACGCTGATCTGGATGAGTGCCTGTTTGACTGTGATGCGTATTCATAATTGAATTTTTATTGATTAAGTTCTGATTACAGGGTGCTGTTGATTACTTCTCCTGTTCGGTCTATGCCAAAACTGATAAAACATCCAAGAAAAAAGAATTGCCGCGCCGTTGGAAGTATGGGCATTTTCCGCGACCCGTCGTAAGAATAATTATATCCAAACACCTGCCTGCTGTTAAGCACATTGTTAACAGAAAAAACGAAGACTGTAAATTTTTTAGCATCGGTTTTGTTTATCCCCGGAAGATAATTAACGCTAAGGCTCATACTATGATACGGAATCGTTTTGCCTTCGTCGGCTAATATGAATTTTCCCGATCCGCTATCGCGACGAATATTGTAATAGGGGCGGCCTGTTGCAAAACTGTAAGAAACATTAAACTGTGTTTTCATTTTCATTACAAATTTCTTCACAACCAGGTTCGCGGTATGAGTAGAAGCAAAATGCGGACGCAGGGTATAGGGATAGTTGAGATGGTCGCGTTTAGTATCCAGATAAGAATAGGAGATCCAGTAATCCATGTTCTTAAGGGTTTTCCGATCGCGCCAGAAAAGCTCAAACCCTTTGGCATAACCCCTACCCCCATTCGCAATGCTGTCGGAATCCATTGCCTGAAGCGCGGGATATGTTTTCACCAGGTCATCGTATTTTTTATAAAACAGTTCGGCCCTTAGTGTATAGTCGCGGCTCATCACCTGGTAATTCAGGATATAATGTGTGGCACGGGTGTATAAAAGATGATCATACCGGTAGCCCTGGAGAAAAAAATCCTTTTCGGGTTTTTGGTAAAAAATGCCATAAGCTATTGAAACCTGCGACTTCAAGCCCGTTTTATATGCCAGTGAGGCCCTGGGCACAAGATTCGATTTATCGAGCAATGAGGAGTGCTCAAATCGACCACCTAACTTCGCAGCCAGATCATTGGTTAAATAGATATCGGCTTCCGCGAATCCCGCTTTGAAATGATCCTGAACGGTAGTTTGGAGATCAGACACGAAAAAATTCGTGAACCGACTCTTGTCTGTAAACAGCAGGTATTCGCCTCCAAACCGGAATGCACTGATCGCTCCAAGCCTTCTTTCCAGAACGGCTTTTGTGGTTGACAATTCATTATTAGCCTTCACATCAAAACCTTTGGCTACCAGCGGCTGATTTGAAAATTGCAAAGGCTTGCCAGAATGATCCTGAACCTGAGAATGTATCTTGTCGGTGTTTATGCTATACGATGATCCCAAATACAGCTTCCAGTTAGCCCCCAGCTTTTCTTTCCAGGACAAATTCGCATACAGGTTCGTGTTATCCAGCGAAAATGCATCTTTTAAGTCTACCGAATCAATATCGGCTCTACGGAGTGCCTGGCGCCCGGTATTGAAGTAACCGTAAAATTTCAAAATCCCGGTTTTTGAAGTTTTAGTGCGGAAGTTAAATTCCGTATTGTGAAATTCCGGGATCCGCGTAATATCGATTTGTTGTTTGATAAGGGC
>JAEZAY010000251.1 GCA_023427575.1 Bacteroidota bacterium
ATGCTGGGCGCCGATCTGCATGGCTTTCATACATGGGACGATGCCCGGCATTTCGTACAAACCTCGAGGCGCTTGCTGCCGGTAATATCTTCTTCTAATATTGTTACCATCGATTCGCGACCAGTATTGGTTGACAGTTTTCCAATGGGCATCGATAGCCTGAAGTTTGAAAAAATGGCTTCTGATCCTGAGGTGGTAAAGGAGATTGAAGTGCTGAAGCAAACCTTTAATGGCGTAAAGATCGTTTTATCGATCGATCGCCTTGATTACAGCAAGGGGATCTTACAGCGTCTGCAGGCTTTTGAGCTTTTCCTGCAGATGTATCCGGAATACTTTGAAAAAGTGGTGCTATATATGATTGTAGTGCCTTCCCGCGATACCGTTCCGCAGTATAAGGAGCTGAGAGATGAGATCGATAAATTCGTCGGAAATATCAATGCCCGGTATCGAACCATTTGCTGGCAGCCGGTATATTATTTCTACCGTTCCTATCCCATACAAACCTTATCGGCATTATATAATATGGCCGATATCGGACTGGTAACGCCCATGCGCGATGGAATGAATCTCGTATGTAAAGAATATGTAGCAAGCCGAACCAACAATGACGGTGTGCTTATCTTAAGTGAAATGGCAGGTGCTTCCAGGGAATTGATTGATGCTCTTATAGTTAACCCAAATAATATCGGATCGATTGCCAAGGCGATCTACGAGGCGCTGAACATGGCTCCGGAAGAACAGGAGCGGCGGATGAAGGCCATGCGCCAGATTGTTACCAAGTTTAATATCAATCATTGGGTGAAAATTTTTATGCAAAAGATGCAGGACGTTAAAGCTTTACAAACCTCTATGCAGGCAAAAAATCTACTATCCTCCACCCGGCAAACCGTTAAACAATTGTATGCCGAAGGCGCTAAACGTTTGATATTTCTCGATTATGATGGTACCCTGGTGGGCTTTAAAACCAATATCGAGGCGGCGGCTCCCGATCAGGAATTGTATTCAATACTCGAAAGTCTGACCTCCAATCCGTTAAATGATGTGGTGATTGTCAGTGGCCGCGATCATAATTTCCTTGAAAAATGGTTTGGCAATCTGAACCTCAACATTATTGCCGAACATGGCGCCTGGACAAAAGACCTGGAACGGGACTGGATTTCAATTCCGGGCTTAAATAATGCCTGGAAAAAAGACCTGATGCCGGTATTGGAAACATTTTCCGATAGAACTCCCGGTGCCTTTATTGAGGAAAAAGATTATTCGCTGGTATGGCATTACCGCAAAGTGGAAGCCGATTTGGGCGAATTAAGAACGAACGAATTGGTGAATACGCTGCGGTATCTGGCCGAAGACAAAGGTTTGCAGCTTCTCCCGGGAAATAAGGTGGTTGAAATAAAGAACGTTGAAATCAATAAGGGGAAAGCTGCCATGACATTCATGATGAAAAACAACTACGATTATATAATGGCCTTGGGCGACGACCATACCGATGAGGATATTTTTAAAGTGTTGCCCGAAACCGCCGTTACCATTAAAGTTGGAAGTGATGTTACGGCTGCCCGGTATTATCTGAGCAGTTTTGTGGAGGTGAGACAGTTTTTACAGGAACTGGCCGCACAGTCGAACCTGAAAGATCTGAAACACAGTAATGGTAAAAACCGATCTGGCTCCGAGCGGCAGAAACCGGTTAAATCCTGGTTTCAAAAATTATCAGGTTTGTTTGGCAGATAGTGCAACGGATTCTATTCATTTAGGCGAATTAAAAATCCGCCTCCAGCGGCGAGGTGGATTTTATACGGAATTTTTGGGTTGATCGTTTCTTGCAGCAACTGATAATCCTGCGCATACCGGTCGGCGTTTGGTCCATCCCGGCATACAATGGCCTCGTATTCCTGGTTTGGTAAGAAGGATAGATCCAGCATTAGTTCCCGGGCGCTGCTATCGGTCATACCGCCAATAAACTAGTGCCTGCCTTTTTTTCGGGCGCTGACAATATAATCGCCTATTTTTCCCATTACAATGACAGTGGTATCCCAGGTGGTTGGAATGCTGCCCAGCAATTCCATAAAATCCGGTTCCAGGTAACCCTGTGAAGGATTTCCCGAAAACAATTGCATCGGACTGTCGTAGATAACGAACATTGATAACTGATGCGATCGGGTGCCCTGGGCTGTTACATTTTCGGTTCCGGTTTTGAAAGACCGGGGGTTTGAATTGGAAAGAATGCCGGGTTCATAATCCATTGGTCCGGCTGTCATTCGGATAAATGGGAGCAACACATTGTGTTCGGGGGTTATTTTGCTGCTCCAGATATTAAATTCGGAACCCAGAACCCCTTCCCGGGTAATGGCATGCGGCCAGCTGCGGCTGAAGCCCGCCGGTTTAAAAGCGCCATGAAACATGACCATGATCTTATATCTTGCGGTAGCTTCTGCAATTCGATGGTAAAAGGCAACCATTTTCTGATCATCACGATCCATAAAATCGGTCATGATAAAATCAACCCCCCATTTCCTGAATTGTTCCAAAGCCGGCTCAAGTTGCCTTTCCAGCGTCATAGCAAGGGTCCATAAACTAAGGCCGATATTCTTTGATTTGGCGTAGGCCGCAATTTCATCCATGTCCAGATCCGGATTGATCCTGAATAAATCTTTATAATCGCTCCATCCGGCATCCATCATGATCCGGTCGAACCCAAATCGTTTGGCGAAATCGATATAATACTTGTAAGTGGCCGTATTGATTCCCGCCCGAAACGGCACGTTGAAAAGATTGATTCCAATAATCCATTCATCGGTACCCTTCCCTGGTTTTATCCACGATGTTTCCTTTATCCGGGGTGCAGAACCCAGCCGGTACACCAGGTCGTTCGCCGCCAGTTGTTTTTCATCTTCCTCAATCATCAGCACCCGCCAGGGAAAATACCGGCTACCTTTTATACGGGCAATATAATCAGCGCGTTTATCCACAACCGCCTGCGGAAATTCTCCGCTTGTAATGATTTCAGTCAGGGGATAAGGAGCAAAACGACCGTATAGCTTTTTATTTTCTCCTTTGGAGATAAACATACCGGGATAATCTTCCAGATCCGATTCGGTGAGCGAAATGGATGGGAGATTATTTCCCGTGATCAGCATCGGCGAAAAAATCAAATTTTCACTGCTGATTGAATCCACTCTGCCAAATGTATATGGCTCTTCAAAACTGGTATGATAAATATCCTGATCAGCCCTTTTTACCACCGCCGAATAATAAGCGGAACGATCCTCTTCAAAACGAAATTCGGCCAGTTCATTCCGGATGATCAGTGAATCTTTGAACCGGGTTTGAAACCGCCAGGCAATACCGTCGTTATAAGCCCTGAACTCCACTGAAATATTTTCCCGGAATTCCAGAATCAACTCATTAAACGAATCGGGAATCCGGATTCTTTTTTCTGGAACCGGAGAGATGATAACGGAATTGTTTAAACGTTTTTTAGTATTCTTCAGAGTATAGCGGTGAATGGGTTTTCCAACTATTTCCATTCCGATTTTCGAGCGGCCCAGGATCAGCCGGTTGTTATAAAAAACCTGATAACTCAGTTCCGGACCCGAAAAAATCTCAATCCTGATTTTTTGATCGGGGCTGCTCAGTCCGGTAACTGTCTGGGCCGATCCGGTACCGCCACAAATAGCTAAAAAAACGATAAAAACGAGGCGCTTCATAATGCGGAATTTGAATGGAAGGAAAAGATTCGGGTTTTCACAAGTTATTAATAGTCTTTACAACCGAAAAAATCGTTTTATAGATAAACAATCAAAAAAGGAGTAAACATGAAACCTGGAAGAAAAATTTCGGGGTGGATGGGAATAATAGTAATGATCCTCCTCGTAACAGGATGTAGCACGGTAGCGCATATTGAAAAAGACGATACAGTTAATTTCAGCGCATATAAAACCTTTGCCTGGGATTCGGAGAAAACGTTGAAAGCACGGAACAGCAATTCGCTGATCGATGCGAAACTGAAGGCGGCGGTGGAAAAGGAACTGGAAAAAAGCGGACTTACGAAATCAAAACGTTCGCCCGATTTGATTCTCGACTATAACGTACTGGTTGAAAACAGCGTTAAGCAGCAGTCTTCGCCCGTATATTCCCGCCCATATTCGCGTTATTTCTATAATCCCTATTCAAGGCGGATCTACCGGGCCTACTTTCCGTCCCGGATGATGGGATATGACAAAATGGAAATTCCATATCGTGAAGGAACCATCACCATTCACATGATCGATGCCCGTTCCAACAAACTGGTTTGGCAGGGGTGGACAAGTGATGAGGTAAATAGTCAAAATCTGAACTCAAAGGAGATCAATGCCAGCGTCCGCTCAATCATGCGTAAGTTTAACGCCGGAAGGGCTTAAATATATCGCATTCAAATTGCTCCCAATCGGGGGCTCCAATGAATAAAGGCTCCCAAAACAGGAGCCTTTGTTTATAATCTAATATAAAAACCGCCGGGAAGTTAAGATTCATGATCGTTGAAGCTTCTTGCCACCGGTAATTGATCTAAGGTTGTTTGATTAGCTGGATCTCGGCCAGGATCCGGATTTCATCACTTACTACCACACTGC